>NZ_JBYSXD010000013.1:0-95812 GCF_058781865.1 Arthrobacter sp. FW306-1B-F12A | reverse complement strand
GTGGGGGGGGGGGGGCGGGCGCGTCGCGCATGAGGATCCGGAAGCCGTCGCTCCGCTCCTCGATGTAGCCGAGCAAGGCAAGGGCCGCCTGTTCAACGAGGACGCGTGGTTTGGCTTCGGCGGCGAGGGACTCGTTGATGGCGTCGAGGAGGATCCGGAATTCGAACTCCACAACCTGGGTGTAGAGGCCTTCCTTCGAGCCGAAGTGCTCGTAAATCACCGGCTTGGACACGCCCGCGGCGGCTGCGATTTCGTCAATGGTCGTGGCGTCCAGGCCGCGGGCGGCAAAGAGGCCCCGGCCAATTTCGATGAGCTGGGAGCGGCGCTGGGAGCCTGTCATCCGGGCACGGACAACCTGGGCTGCGGGTGGGTGGTTGATCACCCTGGAACCCGTCGACTGCCGGGGAAGTCCTGTGCTGTTGCTCACGCATCCATCATGCCTTATGGCAAGCGTGAAGCGGCCTCTGGAGTGCCCGCCAATACCGCTGGAAAGGACTCGGGGTTGCGCCAAGTCGCGAACACCGCGATGGTCATGGCAAACTAGATTCTTGTGTGTGCGACCCGGTCAATCGGGAACCCCGCGGACCCTGCGTCCGCAAGGGCTAAGTGCGCACGGTCCGCTCTGGTGTAATGGCAGCACCCCGGCCTTTGGAGCCGTGGAGTATAGGTTCGAATCCTATGGGCGGAACTTGTCGGTGGTCTGCCGACGCCGCCTCTGAAGGCACCGTCTCTCCCGAAGCTGTCCACTGGCTGCACGGAAGGCTGTGAATCGGCAAGAGTAGGATAGAGCAGATGCCGCAGCCGGGTTCGCCCGGACGTAACCGAGCAAGGAGAGCGACTTCGTGAGCCCCGATACTACTGGCCCCGCCGCTGTAATTGTCCTAGCTGCCGGAGCCGGTACGCGGATGAAGTCACGGACTCCCAAAATCCTCCACGAAATCGGCGGACGCTCCATGGTGGCGCACGCCATCCTCGCAGCGCGCTCCATCGATCCCCGGCAGCTGGCCCTCGTGGTCCGCCATGAGCGGGACCTCGTCGCCGCGCACATTGAACTGATCGATCCCGACGCCGTCATCGTGGACCAGGACGATGTTCCGGGGACCGGGCGCGCGGTGGAAGTAGCCCTTGACGCCTTGGACGCGAAGGCAGAACTCACTGGCACGGTAGTGGTCACCTACGGTGATGTGCCTTTGCTGACCGGTTCCCTTCTGTCCGAGCTGGTCGCCACGCACGAATCCGAAGGCAACGCCGTGACGGTCCTGACCGCGGTGCTCGATGACGCCAATGGCTATGGCCGCATCCTTCGTGCCGAGGACGGCACCGTGCTGGGCATCCGCGAACACAAAGACGCGAGCGACGCCGAACGTTCCATCCGCGAAGTCAACTCCGGCATCTACGCTTTTGACGCAAAAGTGCTTCGCGAGCAGTTGCGCAAAGTGACCACCGAGAACATCCAGCAAGAAAAATACCTCACTGACGTTCTCGAATTGGCGCGCGACGCCGGAGGCCGGGTTTCCGCCGTCGTCACCGCCGACCGTTGGCAGGTCGAGGGCGCCAACGACCGTATCCAGCTCGCCGCGCTCGGCGCAGAGCACAACCGCCGCATCATCGAGGCGTGGATGCGTGCAGGCGTCACGGTCGTCGACCCGGCCACCACCTGGATCGATTCCACCGTCACACTGGACGAAGACGTCCGCCTCCTGCCCAACACGCAGCTCCACGGCACCACCACCGTGGCGCGCGACGCCGTCGTCGGCCCCGACACGACCCTCACCGACGTTTCGGTGGGCGAAGGCGCGAAGGTGACCCGCACCCACGGCTCAGGATCGACCATCGGTGCGGGAGCCAGCGTTGGTCCGTTCACCTACCTGCGTCCCGGCACTGTCCTTGGGGAGACCGGCAAGATCGGCGCCTTCTACGAAACCAAGAACGTGACGATCGGCCGCGGTTCCAAGCTGTCCCACCTCGGCTACGCCGGCGACGCCGAGATCGGCGAGGACACCAACATCGGCTGCGGCAACATCACGGCCAACTACGACGGCGAGAAGAAGCACCGCACGGTGATCGGCTCCGGTGTACGGACCGGTTCCAACACTGTCTTCGTGGCCCCCGTAACGATCGGCGACGGCGCATACAGCGGCGCCGGTGCCATCATCCGCAAGGACGTTCCCGCCGGAGCCCTCACCCTGAGTGTCGCTCCCCAGCGCAACGCGGAAGGCTGGGTCATCGCCAACCGGCAGGGCAGCAACTCGGCCCAACGGGCGCAGGCTGCGCAAGCCGCGCTTGGCTCCACTGCCACCCCCGATTCCTCAAGTACTCCGGCAACCACAGAAGAGGGCACACAGGCATGAGCGAAATTACCGCACACGGCGAGAAGAAACTAGTTCTCGCCGCCGGACGGGCGCACCCCGAGCTGGCGCAGGAAATCGCCAAGGAGTTGGAGACCGAACTCCTGCCTATCGACGCCTACGACTTCGCGAACGGCGAGATCTATGTGCGCTCAGCGGAGAGCGTCCGTGGCACCGATGCCTTCGTCATCCAGGCGCACCCGGCCCCGCTGAACAACTGGCTCATGGAGCAGTTGATCATGATCGATTCCCTGAAGCGCGCGTCCGCGAAGCGGATCACGGTTGTGTCGCCGTTCTACCCGTACGCCCGGCAGGACAAGAAGGGCCGCGGCCGCGAGCCGATCTCCGCCCGCTTGGTGGCAGACCTTTACAAGACCGCCGGCGCGGACCGCATCATGTCGGTGGACCTGCACACGTCCCAGATCCAGGGGTTCTTTGACGGCCCGGTGGACCACCTCATGGCCATTCCGCTGCTTGCCGACTACATCCGCACCAGGGTCGAAGCGGACAACATCACCGTTGTCTCGCCGGACACCGGCCGTGTCCGCGTTGCGGAACAGTGGGCCGAGCGCCTGGGCGGTGCGCCTTTGGCGTTCGTCCACAAGAGCCGCGACCTCACGGTGCCGAACCAGGCCGTCTCGAAGACCGTCGTCGGACAGATCGAAGGCCGCACCTGCGTCCTGATCGACGACATGATCGACACCGGTGGAACGATCTCCGGCGCCGTCCAGGTCCTCAAGAACGCCGGCGCCAAGGACGTCATCATCGCGTGCACCCACGCCGTCTTCTCCGAGCCGGCGGCACAGCGCCTGGCCGATTCCGGTGCCCGCGAGGTGGTCGTCACCAACACCTTGCCGATTCCGGCCGACAAGCGCTTCCCGCAGCTCACGGTCCTGTCGATCGCACCGTTGATTGCGCGCGCCATCCGCGAAGTGTTCGACGACGGTTCCGTCACCAGCCTCTTCGACGGCAACGCCTGATCCCCACCGGCTCCCAGCCTTCGCAAGCTCAGGCCGGGGCCCTCGCCGGCGTGGGCCCACTCATCGCTGGTCCAACCCAACTGGCTCGCATTAGTTGTCGTTATGAGCCCTCAAAACGACAACTAATGCGAGCCAGTTGGGCAGGGCGGGGCCGTTTTCCCTTTGGCGGGACGCGGCTGCTAAACTCTTGGGGATACCTTGGCGAGGGAGAGCACATCCGGGTTAAAACCGGATTGCGGGTCTCCGTTATCGACTGGGTCTGAATCTCCTTCAACGAAGGCGGACCGAGCCTGCTGCTCAGCGGCTGGCATTCCGCCGGGCGTGGAAGGTCACCACAGACCTCCGCCCTTGCTGATCGACTTGCCGGCAATTCGCCGGCGCCACAGTAATCAAGGAGTACACATGTCTGAGCAGAAGCTCGCAGCAGAACTGCGCACTGAATTCGGCAAGGGTTTCGCCCGCCGCGCCCGTGCAGCCGGCCAGATCCCCGCCGTCATCTACGGTCACGGCGCTGAGCCCATCCACATCAACCTCCCGGGCCGCGCCACCACCCTGGCCGTCCGCGTTTCCAACGCCCTGCTGGCCCTGGACGTCAACGGCGAAGAGCACCTTGCCCTCGTGAAGGACATCCAGCGCGACCCGATCAAGCAGATCATCGAGCACATCGACCTCCTGACCGTCCGCAAGGGCGAAAAGGTTACCGTTGACGTTGCCGTCCACGTTATCGGTGAAGCTGCCATTGGCGCTGTCGCCAACCAGGAAGCCACCACGGTTTCCCTCGAAGCCGAGGCTACGCACCTGCCGACCTTCGTCGAAATCAGCATTGAAGGCCGCAAGGCCGGCGAGCACGTCCACGCTTCGGACATCGTCCTCCCGAGCGGTTCGGAACTGCTCACCGATCCCGAGACCCTCATCATCAACATCTCGGAGGCCACTTCGGAGGCCGAAGAAGAGGCAGCTCCTGCCGCTGAGTAGTCGTTCGGTTTATTAGTCTTTCCGACTAATTGCGGCATTAGCCTTAGCGGGTGGCCGGGTCCCTGAGGGGTCCCGGCCACTTCTTTTTCATTCCACACTCTTGATTCCCTAGGATGACTCCATGACAGACACCTGGCTGATCGTAGGCCTTGGCAATCCCGGCGCTGAATACAGCCACAACCGCCACAACGTCGGCCAAATGGTCCTGGACGAACTGGCCTCGCGGATGGGCGGAAGCTTCAAAGCCCACAAGGCCCGGGCGCAAGTGGTCGAGGGCAGGCTGGGGATCGGCGGACCGCGCGTAGTGCTGGCGAAACCGATGAGCTACATGAACGTTTCCGGGGGACCCGTATCCGGCCTGGCCAGGTTCTTCGACATCGCCCCTGATCACGTTATTGCCGTCCACGACGAAATTGATATTCCCTTCAATACGGTCAAGCTGAAGATCGGCGGCGGAGAGGGCGGGCATAACGGCCTGCGGGATATTTCCAAGGCCTTGGCTACAAAGGACTACTTGCGGGTTCGCGTGGGGGTGGGCAGGCCGCCCGGAAGAATGGACACCGCGGATTATGTCCTCAGGGATTTTGGAGCTTCCGAGAAAAAGGAGCTGCCATTCCTCCTGGATGAAGCTGCGGATGCCGTCGAGGTATTGATGACTCAAGGTTTGCTTGCCGCCCAGCAGAAGTTCCACCCCGTCAAGGCCTAGCAGCGTGGGCCTACGTGCACTCATTTCGGTGGTTAACAAGTACCCTGATCGTTAGTCGGCTGGCTAATTGATTCACGCCGATCGCTATGATACTTTGCAAATCACTGCTGGGGGTGAAGAGGAAATACAAAAGCAAACGACCCGCTGAACGTCACGTCCGCCAGAGCTGCGAAGGTAGCGTGATCTAAATTGCGAGCAACACCGGAGTCTGAAGCAGAGCGACCCGCAACGGAGCGGCAAGCACTGGGCGCTGCAGAGCGTCGAAAATGGTCGTCCCTGGTCCGGCAGGATCTTCAGAACACGGTTATTGACGCGCTCGGCGACCCGTCTTTGTACGGAGTGGTGGTGGTTGGCGCGCCGGGCGTCGGCAAAGCGATTTTCGCCCGTTCGGTTGAGGCCCGGCTTACTCCAAAGACTCACGTCCTGCACCTCCACGGCTCCACGGACGTCAGCACTCCTTTTGGGGCGCTGGCCCACCTGGTGGCGAGGCTTCCCGTCGATGCCGCAGATTCCCCTGGCGCGATCATCCACGGCATATCGCATTTGATAAGTTCGGACGCCGCGGGGCGCGAAGTGCTCTTGGTCCTTTCGGAACTGCCCGCTTTGGACAGCATGAGCACGGCCCTTCTGGTGCACTTGTTAATCAGTGGGACAGCGAAAGTCCTCGTCACTGTCCGCCAAGCCACAGACATGCCAGAAGACCTGATCAGGCTGTTGAAAGACGGCCTCCTGGACGAAGTTGAACTTCAGGTTTTTTCACGGGCGGAAGTTGCTAAATTACTGAGCGGCGTCCTTGGAAAACGGGTGACCGCTACTGCTGCAAGCGCTTTGCACGCGTCCAGCGGTGGAAATCCCTTGGTGCTCCAGGCCATCGTCACCGAACAGCTCCGCTCAGGCAACCTGCACCTGGCCGGACAGGTTTGGGCGATGAAGGGCGAAATCCACCTTTCTTCCGCTGAAGTCCTGACCGACCTGGTCCGCTCGCGCCTGGCCCGGGAGACCCCCGCGGTCCAGGAAGCCCTGGAGCTGCTTGCCCTCATTCGAACGGCCCCGCTCGCCGTGCTCTTGGACGTCCTGGAACCTGAAGTGGTTGCCGAGATGGAGTGGTCCGGCTACCTGCGCGTCGAACCGTCAGGCGCCCGCCGGGTGGCGCTGCGAGACGAGTACATGGGTGAGGTTATTCGGGGCTGGATGGATCTGCCACGGCGGAATGAACTGCGGCGGCTCGCCGCCGGGGTGATCGGCAGCATCACCCGGGACCTTGATGCCGAGGCGCTCCTGGGCTTTGCCTCTTCGACACTGAACGTCCGCGAAACCCTTGAACCAGGAGTGGCACTGGCAGCTGCGACGGCAGCGAACAGGCAATTCGATCCCTGGTTCGCCTTGGAATGCGCCCGGCAGATCGGCCGCGAGGACAAGGAATGGGTGGCTGCCGCCCAGCAGCGCTGCGTTTCCCACGTTATTCTGGCCGAGCACGAGGCCGCGGTGGCCGCTTTGAAGGATGTGACGCCCGAGCAGCTTCGGCGCCTCCCGGCGTATGACTACGCGGACTATGTCCAGGAACTCTGCAGCGCGCTGCTGTGGGTTCCAGGTGGGCACCTCCAAATACCCGGCCTCATCGCCGAGGCCCGGGAGGATCTTTCCCGCCGATCGCAGGAAACCGGAGCGGATGCCACGGAAATCGAACGGGCAAGCGGGATGCTCAGGCTCGCGAGTTTCGAGCTCCACGTCCATCAGGGCGAGTATGCCGAAGTTGCCGAAGCCTTGGAGCAGGAGTACCGGGACGGCATCGATCTTCAACAAAGGCTGAGCTGCGGGAGCCTGCTGATCATGGCCTGGGCGGTGTTGGGCAGGGAAATGGAAGCGATCGAGCTGGCGCGCGAGCTGAGGCACAAGATACAGCGTGCAAAGGCGCGGCCGCGGTTGCACAACTGGTTGTCCGAAGGCTTGTTTGCCGCACTCCTGTGCAGCGGACAGTGGGAAGAACTAGCCCGGATGCTGACTGCGACCCTCGATCAGCAACCAAAGAACATCCACTATCTTGGCGGTGCCGCCGAACTGGCGCTGGGCGTTTCCTACACCTACGCAGGACGGGCTTCAGTCGCGATCGACACCCTGCTGGGCGCCCAGGCGCAGTTGGAAATCAGGCGCAACTACTACGGACCAGCACTGGCCTACTCCGCGCTCGCTTTTGCGTACGCCCAGGCCGGAGACGTGAAGGAATCCCGGACTTTTCTCGAATTGGCCGAAAAGGGACAAGGGGAAACGGCCTGGTTCCCCGCCTGGATGGCCGAATTCTGCGTCAAGATGGCCAGGCGTTGGCTGAAGGATCCCGGGGCGAAGCAAAGCCTCATCGAGTCGGCCAACCGGGATTTGGCGAAAGGACGGATCACCACGGCGTCCATCAGCCTCTTCGGCGCCACCGTCCACGGCACCGAGGAGGAACTGTTGCTCCTGGAGCAGGTTTCGTCCCGCCGCCAGGGCAAGATGGCCGCAGTCAACCGGATGGTGGCGGAGGGAACCCGCAAGAAGGACCCGAAGACGTTACTACTTGCAGCTTCGGTTGCCCAGGAACTGAAATTGGATGCGGTGGAGTCCCGCTGTGCCGTCCTGGCCTTGGACATCGCCCGGGAAGCCGGCGATTCAGCGTCCGCAAGGCTGGCCCAGCAACGGCTGGACCGCTTGGTCGGGACCGTGCCGGTACTTCCCCTGACACCTCACACTTTTGGACCCGAACTGACGGAAAGGGAGCGTCAGGTTGCAAAGATGGCCAGTCAAGGGTTGAGTAACAAAGAGGTAGCCAACCAGTTGCAAGTTTCCGTGCGCACAGTGGAAGGCCACCTTTACCAAATCTTCACGAAAATGGGAATCTCATCGAGGAGCGAGCTTGAAGGAACCGCGCAGTCATGACAACGCTGCGGCGGTTCATGCTCATGCCGGAGAACGCGCTACAAGGCCGCCCGAACCGTGGCTCGACTATGGGCATTTGCTCCCCGGAATTACGGCCGCCATCCGCGCGGATGATTGTTCGGCCGTCTTCATCGTGGGCGATTCCGGCCTCGGCGCGTCGTCCCTTCTGGCCCAGCTGGGCAGCGTTTTTGGCGGGGAAGTTGCGGTAGTCCCGATACACGGAAGTCCGTCACTGACCGCTGTCCCGTATGGGGTACTGGCTCCTTTCCTTGCCCATCTTTCACTCGCCGACATATCTTCCCGGGTTGCCGTGCTTCGCTCACTGTGGGATCACCTCGAGGGCATCCGCGTAGGTACAGGACCGGCTTTGCTGCTGGTCGATGACGCGCACTACCTGGACGATGCCACGTGCGCGATGCTGACCGAGCTTGTCCAGGCAGGATGGGCCAAAGTCGTGGCCGCATGCGTTCCACGGCCGGGAGTTCCAGCACCCCTCTTGCGCATGTGGCACGAGGGGACCGCCGAATGGTTCGACCTGGAGCCTTTGACCGCTGAGCAAGGCCACGAACTGTGCGAGGCATTGCTCGGGGGAATCGTCTTGAACAGCACGAGCCATGGTTTCTGGACGGAGGCGGGCGGCAACACCCTCCTCCTGAAGACCCTTGTCCGCGAAGCTGAGAGCTCGGGAACCCTCGTCCAACGGCACGGCGTTTGGCTCAAGACGGCCGCGACTCCGGTCCACACGGTAAAGCTGGAGGCCGTCGTCAAACTTCAGCTGATGCGCATTTCGGCCGCGGGCCGGGAAGCCTTGAACTTGATCGCATTGGCAGAACCGGTGGACGAGACGTTGATTAACGTTGTGGCCGGTGAAGCGGCCGTCCAGGAGCTGGTTGACCAGCATTTGATCAAGCCCGGAGGCAATGGGTTGCCAAATCTCCGGCTCGTCAATCCGGTCTACGGAGAGGTGCTGAGAAGCATCGTCCCGGCCGCGCAGAGCCTCCAACTGCATCGGCAGCTGATCTCCCGGATGGATGTGTTGGAGGATAACCCGGATTCCTTGTTGCGGATGGTGACATGGTCACTTGATTGCGGGGCGGACGTGCCCGATCGTCTTTTGATCCGGGCCGCGGTCCTTTCGGCGAGGCTACTGCAGAGCGAGACCGCATTGCGTATGGCGTCCGCGGTCCGGGACGTGCAATGGCAATCGATTGCTCAAGCCGTTTTGGCCCGCTCATACTTCAATCTCGGCCGCCGGGACGAGGCCGCGGCAGCCTTGGCCCAGGAAACTGTGGATGGCGACGCCGGACCCTCCCAGGTCGTATCCAGCAGCGTCCTTCGCGCGGCCACGCGTGCAGCCGTCGGGCAGTCGGCTTCCTTGATCCGGGCGGAGGCCGAGATCCTCCGCGAATGGGGCGAACAGCAGCCCGCCCTCGACGGCCAGCGGACGCCGGCCGCGCAAGCCGCGGTGACGCTCGCCGCCACCGTGATCGGGCTGCTCGCCGGCTCCGTCGATGGCGATTACAAGAGGATGGGCCCGGAACTGGAGCGGGTGCTCCTCCAGTCGGGAACCGTGGAAGGCTCCTTGGCCCCACTGTTCAGGGGCCTGGCACTCGCACTTAAGGCAGAAATGATGTGCGCCCTCGGCCGCGGGCGCCAGGCGAGGCTATTGGTTCTCGAAGCTGCCGCCTTGGCGCAGCCCCAGGAGAACGATGTCTTCTTCATCCCCGAGTTCATCTCCGCCCGCCTCGTCATCTGCGCGTTGGCCGTAGGTGACTGGGCCGACGCACAAAATCTCCTCGACAGGTACTACGAATCGTCGGGCGTCTCGATGGCGACCTATGGCGGCGCGGCATACGTGGTGGCCGGATACATTGCCATCAGGCAGGGAAAAACCGGCGACGCCCTGCCCTTGCTGACGGCGGGACTCGAAGCCTTGAGGGACAGCGATCCGCAGAATCTCTTCGGACTGTGTGCCGCCATGGCTTTCTATGCCGCAGCCGGCGCCGGGCTGCCTGAAGCCGAACGGTTCCGGGCGGACTTCAAAGCCTGGGGACAACACAGCACCCACCTTCTCGCGGCACAGGCAAACAGTTTTTTCGACGCCGGACTTGAACTCCTCAACGCCGACGGTTCGGGAGTGGAAGCGTTGCACCAAAACGCTGACGACGCGGCGAAGGAAAACGCGACGTACCTTGAACTTCATGCCCTTGAGCTTGCGCTCGCCCTGGGAGACACCAGCAGGTTGGACCGGTTTTGTGAAACCGCGGCTGCAACGGAGGGCGAGTGGGCACAAGCGCTCGCCGAGTACGGACGGGCACTCAAGTTCGGGGGAGCTGCCCGGTACCTGTCCGCAGGGGAGAAGCTACAGGCCGCCACTGCCTACCATCTGGCCGCGAAGGCATATGGATTGGCGTTGGCAGCACCGGATCGCGGCCAGACCAAGGAGCTCAGCGCCGTAGCGCGGGCGGGGCTGGCGCACTGCAACGAAGAACTCGGCCAGGGCAGCGAGGAAACGCAGAACGAGTCCGTGGTTCCGAAGCTGACCAAGAGGGAATGGGACATCGTCAATCTGGCGGTCCAGGGACTCAGCGACCGGCAGATTGCGGACACGCTGCTTATCTCGGTCCGGACGGTCGAAGGGCACCTGTACCGCTGCTATTCGAAATTGGGGATCACCGGCAGGGACGAACTTGCAGGAGCCGCGGCCGTCGCGCAGGGAGCGTCGAGTACAGGCTGAAGCCGGGAATGGCCGCGGGGGAGTAGTAGTGCACTCTCGATTCGAACGGACGCCACTGCCAGCGACGAGTACCCGCCACCCGGGGGAAAGGTACTCACACCCGCATACGAGTATCCGGCACCATGAAAGTCGAGTACTCACTACTGGTGTGGGCCTGACGGCCAGCTGGTTAATTGGGGGGTGTCACCACTCGATCACTGGGGGTCTCGCTCATGTTGACAGCAGGCAGTGCATCTACGGTCCATGCCGTTCGGTCCGGGAACGCGTCCCGGTACCAGGCGTTCGACGCATCTTCGGCGACGTCTTCGTCGGATGGAACCGGAGGCAAATCGGTAATTTCGACGGCCTGGCCGCCGATTGGACCCAGAGCCGCTGTTGAGGACATCGCCGTCGCGCTGGCAGCTTCCAAGGGTGGCGTCCTTGTTACTGGGCCGTCGGGGAGCGGCAAGAGCTACTTGACTACTCGCGCGGTGAACGAACTACGCGGGCGCTCATTCGTCGTCGTCATCCGCGGCAGCGCGGCGTTGGCGAGATCACCGTACGGCGCCCTCAATATCCTTCTGAGCGATCTTGACCCGGGATACCTGGCACATCCAGTCCTGGTGTTGTCGGCACTCACCAATTTGCTCCGTGAGCGCTCCGAGGGAAAGCCGGTGTACCTGGTCATAGAAAACGCGACCGAGCTTGATGAGTTGGCGGCCATGACAGTGGCCCAACTTGCGAGGAACGGCACAGCGCAACTTGTCCTCACCTGCACCGACCCGCAGCGGCTCTGCGGCGAGATCACGCGGCTGTGCGGGGATGGCTTCCTGCACCGGATCGACCTCAAGCCCCTGACTTTCCAGGAATCGCACGCCTGGCTCGAAGCCGGGCTCGGAGCACAGGTCTCCCCGTCCGGCGCCCATGCCCTGTGGACGGCCAGCGGGGGCAACCCGCACTACCTCAAGATGCTCGCAGCGGAGCTCGCCGAATCGGGTTCGCTCCTGAAAAGCGACGGCGTCTGGGTCCTGACGTCCCGGAGCGAACAGCATGGCAGGGCAATCACCGATCTGATCACCACGCGGCTTGGGCGAATGGGCGACGGTGAGCGCAAAGTCCTGGAGATCCTTTCACTGGCCAGGGCCGTGCCCCTGGAATCCCTGCTGGCACTCGCCTCGGCGGACGATGTGGACTCCCTTGAGAAAAGGGGCGTCCTCGTCGTCGACGACTCGTTGCCCAGGATGGCCCGGCTCCAAAGCCAGCTGGTCGGTGACGTGGTCCGGGCGAACGTACCCCCTGGCCGTAGCAACGAACTCCGGGGCCTGCTCCTTAAATCGATGGATCCGGCCCTTGGCCAACGCTCGATGTTGCTATCCATGGCCGCTTGGGCATTGGACTGCGGAGCCAAGCTGGGAAGGGAAGAAGCGCTTGAAGCTGCCGCGATGGCGAACCGGCAACTTGATGCGCGGCTGGCCCTGCGCTTGGTCCGGTCCATTCCGGGCCACTCCACGGTGCCCGGGGCAGTAGCCGAGGAAGCCCGCGCGATGATGACACTGGGTGACGTCGCTGCGGCCCGGGAGCTGCTGGGTCTTCACTTGGATGAACCCGGGGATGAAGCCACCCTGGCCGAATGGGTCCGGCTCAAGCTGGCCGAGGCCGCAGTCCTTCTGGCCCTTCCCGAAACCACGGCGCAAGCCTGCGAAACGCTGGCCCGCGTTAGGCAGCGGCTCGAAGCCGAAACCGGCGAAGGGCAGGACATCGCAACACTTCGGGAGGAACTTGTCCTTGCCGAATCGCAGGCAGCCAGCTATTCGGGTTCCTACGCTGAGATGGCGGCAAGACTGGAAGAAGTTCTTCAAGACTTTGAATCGCACGGCACCGAGTTCCGCCTCCTTGCCGGAAGCTGGCTGTGCGAGGCGTGGGCCCTGACGGGACGGCAATCCGAGGCGGCGGACATGGCGGAACAGCTGACGGCTGACTGCCATGATCCCGCTGTTTCGGTCGCGGCGGCCCGACGCGCCACATCGCGGCTACGGTTCGCCTTCGTACTTGCAGGACGGTGGGATAAAGAGGCGGAAATGGTCCAACCCGGCGACGACCTCTTGGTTTCCGTCGCCGAGGCACTGCCCACAGCGATCGATCTTCCCAAAGCGATCTTCCGGTGCCTCCAGGGACGGGGCCAGGACGGTTTGGACGCGCTCATTCCGGTCATAAGCCAATTGCGCGTCCAGGACAACGAAGGCATGTTGGATGTCGCCTGCACTGCGGCGGCCTACGCCTCGGCTTTGCAGGGCGAGCAGGAGCAGGCCCTGCGCTACCTGAAGGAAGCCTCCACCCAGCTGCGCCGGCCGACGTGGCGGAAGGAACGGACGAAGAGGTACCTCGCGGCGTTGGCCCGTGATCGGGTCGACGGCCCGGATGCCGCCGTCGAGGAGCTCCTCCGCTTGGCCGACGCCGACCGGGACGAGGGCGCCCCCGGTCACGAGATCTTTTGCCTCAGTTCAGCCGTTCGGCTTGGCGCGGTGGCAGCCGCTCCACGGCTGTTGGACTCGGCACTCCGCTGCCAGGGACGATTCGCGGAACTGTGCGTTGCGTACGCACGGGCGACGATGTCCGGAAGCGCAGAGCTTCTTCTTGAGGCTGCACGGTTGGCCGAAGACATGCAGAACGACAGGTTTGCCTTCGATATCGCGGAGACGGTGTTGCAGCTGGACCAGGTTCAGTTGGACAAGACGGCCCTCAGGAAGGCGCGGCAGCTCGCGGAGACGTGCCGGCAGCGCCTGCGCACCCCGCAAAGCGGAAACCAAGAGGGATTGAAGCTGACCGCTCGCGAGATGGAGATCGCCAAGCTGGCGGCGAACCGGGAGAGCAACAAGGGTATCGCCGCTAAGCTCCATGTTTCAGTTCGCACGGTGGAAGGGCATCTCTACCAGATCTTCGGCAAGCTGAAAATCGTTGAACGCTCTGAGCTGAGCTTCGCGCTTGGCAACGTCGAAGGTGGTGCGAAATGACTGAAGTGGTTGCGGCCGATGCGCTTGTCGGACGATTCAATGTGATGGCCGCCGTCGTCGACTGCCTTCTCGACGCCAATGGGCCCGGAGTCCTGCTTTTCGGTGACGCGGGCATCGGCAAGACGGCACTGATTAACGAAGTGGTCTATGAATTAGGGCAACGTGTCCGCCCCTTCAGGGTCTTTGCCGGTCCAACCCTGGCCTCGGTACCGTTCGCTGCCTTGGCGCCCCTTTTGACGGCCTTGACCCCGAGCCAGATCAACGAGCCATTGTCGGTCCTGAGGGCCGTGGTCGCGGCGTTGAACCCGGCAGGCCAGCCACATCCGGCACCGGCGGTCCTGATCGTGGAGGACGCACATCACATCGATGACAGCAGTGTGGCTGTCCTGGCCCAGTTGGCAGCCGCGGAAGCCGCCAAGGTCGTGTTCCTTTGCCGTCCGTATCCGGCGCCGCCCGCAGAGGTCTTCTCGATGTGGTCCGAGGGACTCGTGGACCGATTCGACTTGCAGCCGCTCAACGAGCAGGAAGTCAACCAACTTTGCGCCCAGGCCTTGGATGCGCCCGTCGTCCAGAGCACCAGCGCCGTCCTTTGCAAGTACTCGGGTGGAAACCCGATGTTCCTGCTGGAACTCATCGAACACGCCAAGTCGTTGGGCCAACTGGTCTGCCGCAACGACGCCTGGATGCTTTCGGGTGAGCTTCGGGGAACCAGCGTGCGTTTGATGGACCTTGTCCGGAACCAGATCCTGATGCTGGGCGCCGCGCAGCGCGACACCCTGGAGACGGTGGCCCTCGCCGAGCCTGTCCCGCTGAACGTCGTGCAACGGGCCGGCGACTCCAGCGCCGTGGACGAACTGCAGGAACTGCACTTCATCGAGATTGCGTCCGACCCCGAGCGGCATGTCCGGCTGGCCCAGCCGCTGGTTGGCGAAGTCATCCGCCAGCTGGTCCCGACCGCCCACAGCATGACCATCCGGCGGCGCATCGTGAACCTCATGGAGTCCAAGCCGCAGACCATGGACGGGCTGCTGCGCTACGTCTCCTGGGGATTGGAATCGGGCACCGAGGTTCCGGACTCCGACATCCTGGAGGCGGCCCAGCTGGCAAACCGGTTGTTCATCCCCAGCTACGTGGAGCGGGTTACCGGCGCGATCAAGGATCCGTCCCTGAGGCTTGCCGCCCAAGTAGAGGTGGCGCGGGCCAAATGGTACCGGGGCGACATCAGGGGATCGGTGTCCTCGCTTGCGGGGGTCGTGGATCGGACCAATGATCCGCGGACGGTCCGGCAGGCATCGATGTTGGCGGCCCAGCTCGCCGGGCGGCAAGGCGTCGGGCCGAACGCCATCAAACAGGCTGCGTACGAATGGGAGGCAGCCTTGGCCAGGCTTGCCGAATCCCGTCAGGGCATCGACCCCGATGAGCTGGAACGCGGGAAACTGGGAAGCAGGCTCCTTTCGCTGGAAGGCCTCCAAACCGAAGGCCACTACGTCGAGACAGAGCGGGAACTCCGCCAGATCTGGAAAGAAGCGGACGACGACGAGTCCCGCCTCGTGGCGGGCACCCTCCTCGCAGAGGCCATGGCGGTCACGGGACGGCCGGTGTCCGCCATCCAGATTCTGATGGAGATACAGGAAATGGTCGCCGCGAGCGGCGACTGGAGCCTCCAGTACGCAGGAATGGTGATGCGCCGATACATCCTGGCTTTGCAGCAGGCAGGCGAATTCGGCGTTCTTGAAACGTTCCTCAAGAACCATGTTTCCCAAGCACCGAACTCCCTGATCTATTCGGGCGGGATGCTCCACCTGGCTGCCGGAATGGTGGACCTGCGCCGGGGAGACCTGGGAGTGGCCCTGCCCCGGCTTCGCCAGGCTGTCAGCATGCTGCGCGTCTCCGACATGGGGAGCGACTTGCCCGACGCCGTTGCTGCCGCCGCCTACGCGGCGTCGATCCTGAAACGCCGGGAAACCGCGATGACGTACTCGAACGAATACGACACATTGGTCCGGGAAGGCGTGCATCCGTCGCTGCTGGCACAAGGTCATGCGGCAGTTGCGCGAGCCGAGCACACCGGAACGCAAACGGCGATCTCGAGACTCATGTCCCTTGCGGATTCCGCGGCCGCGGACGGGGCTATCGGCGCCGAGATCGACATCCTGATGTTGGTCCTGAGGCTGGGAGACCCCAGTGTGGCGCGTCGGCTGGTAGCGGTAGCCCAGGGCAGCGAAGGCCGCACTGCGGAGTTCGCCTTGAGCGTCGGGCTTGCCCTCGCGCACAAGGACGCGGATCGCCTCATTGAGCTGAGTGATTCGGCAGCCAAGGATGGACTGGAGCTTGCCGCCGCTGACTGCGCCAGCCACGCCCTACGGATCCTGGAAAGCAGGGGGGACAAGGCGCGCCAGCTCGAAGGACAGCGACTCCTCAAGCGTCGCACCGCCGCTCTCGACAAGGCCGGCCCTGCCGTTGAAGGGGCCTCCCCGGATCTCCAGAAGCTGACCCGGCGCGAACAGGAAATCGCGACGCTCGTGCAGTCGGGATCGAGCAACAAGGACATTGCGCTGAGCTTGGGCCTGTCATTGCGCACGGTTGAAGGCCACTTGTACCGAATGTTCGCCAAGCTTGGCATCAGCCACCGCGAAGACTTGATGAACGGTGCCCACGGCACGCAGGGACTGGGCTAGCCGCAGGCGCGACTGGGTTCACCACTGGGATCGGGTGACCGCTTCCCCGAAGCCGCGTTCCGCCGTCGTGCGCTTGAACAGACGGCACGCAAAGGGCGAAAGGCCTAAAAGCGAGTACTGAATCGAGTGGTTAAAAGCGCTCGGACGGGTAGTCAATCGCCGCGGGAGGGACCGCGCATCCAAAGACGGGTAGAGCCCACTCGCGCCCGCCTTGGGGGTTCGTTAATACGCTTTTCCTGATGGCAACCGCCACTCATTTGGGGATAAGTGGGTCTCGAGATGAAACGCAGGAAGAATTCTTTGCTACAGGAAAACCACCCGGTGATCCAGCGAGAAGTCAACTCCAATGCGACCGGTTTCCCGCATTCCGCGGGCACCCCCACAATCGAGCCGGCGGCGGGCGGTCATGTGCCCTCTGAGACCAGGGCACGTCCCGTTCCGCCGCCGGCTTTCTTTCACACTGGAGACAACAGGCACCGGGAGGTCGACTGACCATGGCACCGAACACGAAGGTAAAGACCCTCAAGGCAGAGCCCAACGGGAGCTCGCAGTCCTTGCACACGCAGGCACCAGCTTGGCCGGAGGGCGCGGGAACACGGACAACCACACAAGATCAGGCGTTTACTTTCGACGTGGCGATCGTGGGCATGGGCTATGTGGGCCTGCCCACGGCGCTCGCCATCAACGCTTCCGGTCGGCGTGTCCTCGGCCTTGACGTGTCCGACGCCCGCCTGGCCGTGATCCGGGAGCAACGGGCAGATCTTCTGGACTCCGACAGGGAGCGGCTCAGCAACGCGCTGCTGGACCCGACCTTCATGCTGAGCAGCGATTTGTCATTGCTTGCCCGCGCGGCGGCAGTGGTTGTGTGCGTTCCCACTCCCGTGGACGAGTACCTGGTTCCGGACCTCTCCATTCTCCGGGCGGCCTGTGCCTCGGTGGTCGATTTCGCCACCACTGGCCAGTTGCTGATGCTGACCTCCACAACGTACGTCGGATCCACGCGCGACCTCCTGGCTTTGCCCCTGGCTGCGCGGGGACTTATCCCGGGCCATGACGTCTTCGTGTCCTTTTCGCCCGAGCGCATCAACCCCGGCGTGGATTCGTTCTCCCACGAAGACGTCCCCCGGGTAGTCGGCGGCGTGACCCCGGCGTGCGGCGAAGTTGCCGAACGGCTCCTGAGCGCTAGCACCAAGTTGGTTCACGTCGTGCCGTCGGCGGATGTCGCCGAGATGACCAAGCTCGTGGAGAACACGTTCAGGGCCGTCAATATCGCCCTGGCTAACGAATTCGCCGATATCTGCCACGAACTCAACATGGAAGTCATGGACGTCATCGATGCCGCGTCCACCAAGCCGTATGGATTCATGGCCTTCACACCTGGTCCCGGAGTCGGCGGACACTGCATACCGTGCGACCCCCACTACTTGCTGTGGCAATTGCGCAAGGCCCGCTTGACTGCCCCGGTGATCGAGCAAGCGATGGCCGGGATTGCGGGCAGGCCGCACCAGGTGGTGGAGAAGGCCAGGCGTATCCTGTCGGACCGCAACCACGGTGTTTCCGGTGCACGCGTCATGGTCCTCGGGGTTGCGTACAAGCCCGACGTCGAAGATCTCCGGGAATCCCCGGCGTTGGAAATCATTGCCGCCTTGATCGCCGACGGAGCGGAAGTGGCATTCTCGGATCCTTGGTGCCAGACGGCTCCCGACGGCCATGGCGGGACCCTTCAATCCGAGCAATCGCCTGCTGACTGGGGTGCGGACCTGGTGATCCTGCACACGAGGCACAGCCAGATGGAACTTGACTGGCTGGCCGGAGCCCCGGCAGTCCTGGACACGACATACCGCTTACCCAAGGCCGGCAACGTAACCCGGCTCTAGATCCACCAGGTTTTCGACGGAAGCAGGAGTAATGAAAACAGCAATAACCGGCGGTGCCGGGTTCATAGGAAGCCATCTTGTTGAGTACTTGTTGGCGGCCGGGGACGAAGTCGCCGTGCTGGACAACTTGTCGACCGGACGCCTGGAGAATCTCAAAGGCGTCATCGGCCACAGGAACTTCCACTTCGTCGAGGGCACCATTCTCGACCGTGACGCAGTGGACAAGGTGGTGGCGGGTGCCGACAGGGTCTTCCACCTGGCCGCCGCGGTTGGCGTGAATTTGATCGTCGACCACCCGTTGGAGAGCCTCCGCACGAATATCCATGGCACCGAAGTGGTCCTGGACTCGGTCCTCGAATCAGGTGCCTCGCTGTTGCTGGCATCCACAAGCGAGATTTACGGGAAGAACACCTCGGACAGCCTCTCGGAAGAAGCGGACCGCATCCTGGGATCCGCGCTCAAGTCCCGGTGGACCTACGCAGCCGCCAAGGGTATTGACGAGGCATTTGCCCACGCGTACTGGCGCCAATTCGGGTTGCCGGTTGCCATCGTGCGGCTCTTCAACACGGTCGGTCCGCGGCAGACAGGCCGCTATGGAATGGTTGTTCCGCGGCTTGTGCGGCAGGCGCTCGTCGGTGAACCCCTGACGGTTTACGGAGACGGCCATCAAACCAGGTGCTTCTCCTACGTCGGCGACATCGTTCCGGCCATCGTCCGCATTTCCGAGGAACCGCTTGCCTACGGAAATGCGTACAACCTCGGCGGCAGCTACGAGATTTCCATCCTGACGTTGGCCGAGAGGATTGTCGAACTCCTTGGGAGCGGCAGCGCGATCACTCTGGTGCCTTATGAGCAGGCCTACTCAGAGGGCTACGAGGACATGCGCCGGCGGGTTCCGGACAACAGCAAGTCCTTCGGGCTTGTTGGCTTCGAGCCGAAGACCACCTTGGATGAGATCATCCTCAACGTCGCGGCCGACTACAAACCCGCAAAAGTCCTGGATCCGGCAGGTTGGAAGATTACCCTCGCGTCGTGAACGAAGGGACGGCATAGCCTACAGCGTAAGGACGGGCGGCTGGGTGAGTGGAGTACGCGCTGACCGGTCGCCCGTCCTTGTCCAAGGAAAGATCCGACGAACCCTTTTCCAGGAGCACGATGTGAATCGCCCAGCATCCGGATCCAAGCGTCACGGCCGGGGTGGAGCGGCTGTGCTTGCGGTCCTGACCCTGCTGACGGCAGCGTGCGGTGGACCGAGCCCGAGCCCGAGTCCGACGCAATCAGCCGGCCGGTATCCCTGGCACACGGGGATCGTATCCACCACCTTTTGGGTCGGCGAGATCTTTGATCCCAAGGCGGCAGACGGGAGCCAAGTGGTGTCGACCTACGACTCCCAGTGGATGCAGAGCTATGGAGGCTGTGACGGCGTCGTGACGAACGGCTGCAAGACCGAGGCGAGAACGCAGGCCAAAGGCTATGCACCGACCAGCATGACTCCAAAGGAGAACCCGTTCTACCTCGATCTTCCTTACGACGACGTCAACGATCCCACCGCCTTCGCGGAACGGGCCAGTGTCATCCCGTGGGCCAACGATCCGGGTTTCGCGGGCAATGCCCAGAACCGTTCCTTCAGTTACATGAAGAACCAATGGGTCAGGATCCGGATGGGCAACCGGGAATGCTACGGACAGATTGAAGATGCGGGTCCGGGCCAGTATCACGACAAGGACTACGTTTTCGGCTCCAATGACGCCCGTCCGGCCAACAAGAAGTTCAACGGTGCCGGAATGGACGTCTCGCCTGCGCTCAACGGGTGCCTTGGTTTCTCCGATCTTGATGGCGAGTCGGACAAAGTCGACTGGCAGTTCGTGCCACGGGACCAGGTTCCCGCGGGACCGTGGCTGAACATCGTCACGGTCAGCCAAGTGAAGTAGCACCGGCCGCCGGAGCCGTCCAGGCAATCCGGTAGAGACAGTCCCAAGAAAACCGGAGGTATCCATGCAGTGGCTTAAGAAGCTGTTTCGGCACGGTAACGGAAGGCACCTCGCGCGCCCGGCCGAAGCCAAGAACCAGAACAGGGCGGACCGTCCAGGCCAGGCATGATCCTCTGCCAATCGGCGGGATCGTTGATCGGCGGGTCAGGGCAGTTTGGCGTGGAATCCCGCGCTCAATACATCGGAGAAGCGTTGGGTTCCTTGTTCGATCCCGCTACACACATGGCTGGCCGGATCCTCGGGGGTGTCCTGGGTGCACGACGTGTCCCGGTTCAAGGACCACATGGACACCCGTTGAACCCCCTTGCTGATGGCGAATGAGTTCAATCCGCGGGCCGCGTCCAGGTCGAATATCTCGCCCGGGAGGTCGTTCCGGCCGATCATAGGGGTCAGGCCCATCTTTCCCCAGATCTGTTCGCTGTTGAGGGTGATTCCCGCACGCTGGTAGATGATGCTTAGCTGGTCGTTGGTGGACTGGGCCGCTGAGGTTCCGGCATCGAGCATGCTTTGCGATTCGCTCCGGCTTGAACCGTAGTTCATGGTCATGATGTTGACCCCGGAGAGTTCGACGCCGGCGGCGAGCATCTGGTCGACGGCGGAGGTTCCGGCGTCGGTCAGCCCTTGCGGGGTGACCGGGAGGGTAAGCCAAATTGAGAGGGCGTGCCCTTCCTTGATCCTCTCCTTCTGGAGGGCAGCGACGGCTGCGGCGCGGCGCTGCCAGGCCGCGCTGTCCGCCAGGTTGTCGCCCTCAACGTCAAAGTCGATTGTTCCGGGGTTGTAGCGTTCCAGGACCGCACGATAGGCCCTTTCCAGATCTGTTGCATTCGAGCAGGAGTTGGCGAGCTCACTGTTGACTGAGCCGCCGAAGGACACAGCGAAGGCGCCGCCGTTTGACCGAAGCTTGGCGATACGTTCTTCGAGCTTGAGCGAGGTCTTCGCGGCATCGAGGCTGTATGTGCTACCCCAACTCGGTGTGCAGGGCTGTCCAGCCATTGCCACCACGAACGCCAGCGTGACATTCTTGGTGCCCTCGCCCACGGGTGTCTCGAAAGCGTATTGAGGGACCACAGTCACGTCGACGTAGCCGGAAAACCACGGGGGCTCGAGGGAACCGTTTGCGTCCGTGGTAAAACGCCACACGAGGATGCCTCCCATCCCCACCGCCACAAGGATTGCGGCAATGCAGGCCCGGGCGAAAGCTGACAGCTGGCGGCGAGGTCCCTTGGCCGGGGACGACGAGCGACGGACGTCCCGCGCGCCGTCCGACTCAGCCGAAACGGACGCGCCGCTTCCCCGGTTCCTGGACACTCTCTTCCGCCATCCTTAAATTCCGACTGCCTGATTGCACCATTTGACCACGAACGGATCGGATTCGCCCCTGCCCGCGCCCCGACGTTTGAGCCCGGTGTTGCGCGCGCAGCGCACGAGTAGTGGCACCGTCCGGACGTCAAGGTTGAGTGTAAAGACGGGTAGAGCGTACTCGTGTCCGTCGTCGCCCTGGTTCTTACGCTGATGGTGTCAGTTGGTTGAGGGCAACGGGGGAAAGACAGGTCTCACAATGGAAATGGACGCTCTGGTCCGAGCGGCATTAGGACGCGGCGGATTAAACCGAGAAGGCGTTTGCCTGGAGTTCGAACCTGCTCTTGGGGGATCCGGCACGGTCCCTCCCATGGACCCTGCGCTAATTGACGGCGCTGCCGGACGGCAGCGCGCCCTCATCGAGAGGGCCCCTGAGCGGGGGCCGGTGGTGAATAAGCCTTTGAGACCGAGGCTTCCCCCAGTCGCCACCGGCCCCTTCAGGAACCACGGCAGTGCGGGTTGGCGATGAGTCCGCGGGGGAAGGGCATCGCATCCGGACCGATCCGCATGTCGAGGAAGCGGGCAGGTCTTTGGGCTGCCTCGTGGGTGTCGGTGCTGCTCCTGTTGACGGGCGCAACATCGCTGATCAACGGAAGCCAGGCTCCCTCCGGATCCGGATCCGGAACCACCAGCCCCACGCCGTCTGCCGCTCCGCTCTCATCCGTTAGCTTGACGTTTGATGCGGGCCGGTCAAGCCAGATGGAGGCGGCCCGGATCTTGAAGGACCATGGCCTCCGGGGCACGTTTTTCATCGATTCGGGCTTTGTTGGAGCGCCTGGCTACATGACAACGGACAATCTCCACACCCTGGCCGCGGACCAGAATGAAATCGGTGGCCATACGGTCACCCTTGCCGATGTGACGTCCGTAGAGCCTGACGAAGCATCGAGGCAGATCTGCAACGATCGCGTGAACCTTACGGACTGGGGCTTCAAGGTCACCTCCTTTGCCTATCCGTTTGCGGCTTCGACGCCGAAGTCGGAAGAGCAGGTCGCTGGATGTGGCTACAACAGCGCGCGTGGCCTCGGCGAGATAACCACTCCCATCGACTGCGCGGGCTGCGCTGCAGCGGAAACCGTCCGTCCGGCGGACCTGTTCCGGACGCGGGCAACATCCGAGGTCGGCAGCAAGTGGACGTTGGCCGACCTTCAGGCGACAGTAACGCAGGCCGAAAAGGCCGGGGGCTGGTTGCAATTGACCTTCTACGACGTCGACAACAGCGGCAGCCCCCGCTCCATCAGCCCCGCGTTGTTCGAACAGTTCGCCACTTGGCTGGCGGCCAGGACACAACAAGGGACCATGGCCGTGCGCACGGTACATGACGTGATCGGCGGCGTGGCGAAACCCGTGGTGAACGGTCCCATGGCGGCGCCGGCTGCACCAGGAACGAATGCCCTTCGGAATCCGGGGCTGGAAACGGCTGGAAAGTATGGCTTGCCGCAATGCTGGCAGGTGTCGTCCTATGGCAAGAATGCTGTGGTCCTGAGCACCTTGACCCCTGGACACTCCGGCGCTGTGGCCCGACGCCTGGACGTGAGCGAATACTCGTCCGGTGATGCCAAGCTGCTTCCCGTCCTCGATCTGGGAGCATGCGCTCCGAGCGTGAGTACCGGCCACAGCTATTCGCTCAGGGCGTGGTACCAGTCCAACGCGAAGACCCAATTCGAAGTGTATTACCGCAACAAGCTGGGCACGTGGACCTACTGGACGGCCAGTCCGTGGTTCGCGGCCAACACCAGTTACGAGCAGGCGATCTGGGATACGCCGCCCGTTCCGGCAGGAGCCGAGGCCATCAGCTTTGGACTGAACCTCTTCAGTGATGGCCAGCTTGCTACCGATGATTACGAAATGTACGACACAGTGGGAGCTCCGTCGCCGTGATAGTTCTGCTTTCGATCTTCTTGGTTCTGGGGGTCAGTACGATCTTTTGGTCGGTTGCCGGGCTGGTCCGCCTGGCGGGTGAGGAATCGTGGCGGGTCAAGGGGTTGTCTTCCCGGATCCGGGGGTGGATCGCGCTGCTGCGCGGCGGCACGGTACCGATCCCTCGGCGCCCGCGGGCCCGCCATCGTGCGAAGGGGGTGCGGCTCTACCCGGCGAATGTCGCGGTCCTCGTGGCCGCCCACAACGAGGCCCTGGTCATCAGGGAGACAATCCTCGCCGCGTCCGCTTTGGTACCTCGCCGCAACATCCACGTCGTTTCGGACATGTCCACTGATGACACCGCAGCTATTGCTCGGGCCGCGGGGGTGAAGGTCCTTGACCTTGAACCGAACCGTGGCAAGGCAGGCGCACTCGCGGCGGGCATCGCCCACTTCGACCTGTGCAAGCGGTTCAAGGTGGTCATGCTCCTGGACGCGGACACACGCCCGACGCCGGATTACCTCGAAACGGGGTTGCCGCTGTTTGACGATCCGACGGTGGTTGCCGTCGCGGGACGGGCCAAATCGATCATGAGCCCGGCACCTCCGACGGCGATCGGCCGATTCCTCGTGGCCTACCGGGAGCGCTTGTACATCGTGGTCCAATTGCTCCTCAAATACGGCCAAGCGGCGCAAGGGGCAAATGTCGTCTCCATCGTGCCCGGATTCGCCAGCATGTACAGAACCAGTGCACTCGCAAAAATAGAGGTCCTGGCGCCGGGACTGGTGATCGAAGACTTCAACATGACGTTTGAAATCCATGCGAAGAAACTGGGAAGGATCGCATTCCATCCCTCTGCGGCTGTTGCGTACACCCAGGATCCGGACAACCTGAAGGACTATATCAAGCAGGTGCGGCGGTGGATTCTTGGTTTCTGGCAAACCGTCAGGCGGCACGGCCTGCAATTCAGCAGATTTTGGTTTGTCCTGGGGCTGTACATTGTTGAACTCGTAGCCAGCTGCCTTTTCTTCGTCCTTCTGGTGCCGGCATTCCTGCTATCGTCCCTCGCTGCCGTCGAGGTGTGGATTTTCGGCAATCGCTCAGAGGTTTTTATCTTTCTGTCAGGCGTCCTGCGGCCCCAGGACGTTCTCATTGGGGTCTTCCTGCCGGACCTCTTCTTGACAGTCCTTGCCGCAGTTTCGATGCGCAACCCGCGCTTTTTGTTGATGGCGCCCTTCTTTCCGTTGATGCGGATATTGGACGCAGTGATTTGCCTCCAGGTCTTGCCCAAGGCGTACTCGGCGAGTTCGTCGGGAGTGTGGGTCAGCCCGGTTCGGAGGATCCAACGCCAACCTCAGGAAATCGCGACGCCGGGGCCGTCCGTGGTGCGGACCGGCTAGGGACAGCCCTGGAAAAGTGGCGGACACGCGGACGCCCATGCCAGGCAGCCATTGCGGCTGGGTGGCGTGGGCGTCCGACACTCCCGGAGTGGGTAATGTCCTGCTGACCCGTGGGTCCCGGGATATTAGTTGGTGACTCCCGAAGTGGTGACAACGTTGAGCCACGGACCGGCCGGCACGCTGGCACGGTCAACGAAACGCCACGATACGTGGTCATTGTCGCCGTTCAGCTCAGCGAAGCCCAGGCAGCCGTTCAATGCAGGGGAGACATCCATGCCTGCACCCTGGCTCGGGTCGCCGGAGAAGGACTTGTTGGCCGGACGGGCGTTGTTCGCGCCGAAGACGTAGGCCGAATCGTGGTAGAGCGAACCGCTCGAGGGCCCGGCGTCTTCAACTTGTCCGTAGCAAACGGCGCCATTGGGGCCGGTGATCTGGACCCATGCGTTCTTCATGTAGCTGTAGCTTGAGTCCGCACAGTGGTTGACGCCCGTTTTGGCGTTGTCCGCGGCGGCCCACGGAATAACATTGCAACGCTCGGCGAAAGCGACGCTGTCATTGACGTCGTCGTAAGGCAGGTCCAAGTAGAACGGGTTCTGCAAAGGCTTGGGCTGGTGCAGGGGGAAGTACCCATTGCTGGCTACGCGCTGTTCCGTGGCGCACTGGAAGCTCGTGCCGGTGCCGGAGCTGACTCCGTCGCAACCGCCGTAAGTGCTGCCGGGACAACCGCTCGCGCTGGACGGAGTGGTTCCCATGTTGACCCCCGTGTGCTGCAAGGCCCACTGGCCGTTGTAGGTGGAGCAGACCTGGGAGCCGTCCGAGAGGCTGGCATTGAAGATCTCGCCCACCCAGAAGGTGGTGCTCACGATGTTGGTGTGGAGGGGGTAGGTTCCCGTGACGGGCAGGGGCGCTGCCGTTGGTGCGGGTGCGCCGGCGGCTGTTGCGGCCGGAGCGGGGGCGGCGGCAGCGGGCGTGCTCGACGGCGCCGCGGCCGGAACATTGCTGGGTGTGGGCGTCGGCGTCGGTGCCGGCGTGGCGGTGCGCGTTTGCGCGGATGAAGGCGAAGGCGATGAGCTTGGCCGCGAATATGAACCGCGGTCGCCGGCCTGATAGGAGGATTTGTGTGATGACTGGACAGCTGAGATGGTGGCGAACCCACCAAAGGCAAGTACAGCCACGGCGATGAGTGCTGTGAACAGGTGTTTCATATTTTGGGTGACATATCTGTTGGGGACATAGACATACGAGACCTGGGCAATGGATAAGGCGAGCTGCAGCTGAACGTGCGGCAGCGTCGTACACGGCCAAACGGTGTGTCACGACAGAGTTGTTGCGGAAATCGGCTGCGCTTCAACTCCCCAGAAGTAGCCAGCCGGAACTTACTCTTGCGGCACCAGCTTACACAGTCAGATCACAGAGCGGTAACAGAGGATGCAAATCCGGCGGGAAAACCGGGGTGGAAACGGCGCCGTGGTGCGTCGCCCGGAGGCTCCGTGGAGCGGGGATGTTTCGTGCAAGTAGCCCCGGAAAACCAAGTAGTTACCACTCAATCCAGGGACTGAAACCCGAAGGTAACGTTTGGAAATGACACCGGTCCGTGCCACAGCCGTCAGGAACGTGTGTCCGGCGGCCCGAAGATGAGACAGGACCATGGACGATACCGAAGGGACCAACACCCCGCCCCCGATTATTCGGGCCGCGGAGCTCCAGGAGATTGTTATTGCCTTGTCCGGGCCGGAACCGGCCGGGATAGTCATCTCGGGACCGGGAGGCTCAGGAATGACCACCCTCTTGGACGCAGCGGCTTCAGTGCTGGGCGGTTCCTTCAGGGTGATCGCCCACAACGTCTCGGAGTCGTTCGCGGACATTCCGTTTGGAATCGCCATGGCACTTGTTCCGGACCTGCCGGCGAGGGCCAAAGTGTGGCCGGGTTCCATCGTGGCGGCTTGCCGCAAAGCGGTGCGTGGCGCAGCGACCTCCGGATCCGCCGCACTGCTGGTACTGGACAACATAGATTTCCTGGATGACATGTCTCTTTGGCTCCTGAGCCAACTGCTTGTTGAACCGGACATCCGCCTGATTGCCACCCACCGCTCGGACCGGCCCTTGAGAATGGAACTCATGGAATCCGTGGTGTCGCGGCAGCTGTCGGTGGTGACCCTGGACGATCTCACGCAGGAGCAGCTTCGCGAATTCCTTGATGATCGCCTCGGCGGGCGCGCAGCCCGCAGCCTGGTCCGGGACATCCATACCCTCACCGGTGGAAACCTGCAGACCGCGAAGTTGTTGGTGGACGAAGCCGCAGCGCGTGGCGAGATCGTGGAACAGGCCGATTCCTGGATGTTGTCCGGACCAATCCGCTTGGACGGTTCGCAAGCGCTCGAGCTGACCCGCCACCGGCTTGAGGGCTATTCCGTGCCACAGCGGCAGGTAGTGGACATTCTGGCGGTGGGGGAGCCGATACCGCTGGCCGTCCTTGAACAACTCGGCCCAAAGCGGGCGATCGACGCGCTGCGGTCCGACGGAACCATCCGGGTCCTGAAAGGCAGCCAGGAGACGGCAACGCTCAGCCATGCCATCGAAGCGAGGCTGGCCCGGCAGCACTTGGGACCTGAACGGATCCTCGAACTTCGGAGGAGCATCTACGCGACGTCCTCACCCGTTGGCGATGATTCGCTGTGGACGCTGTTCCGCCGCGTGGACCTAGAACAGGCAAGCGGTTTACCGGTGCCGGACGCCGATCTTTTGGCCGTGGCCATCGCCGCGAACGACATTCACGACAACCGGAGGGCCCGGCGGGCCGCGGAAGCGGTGCGGGCGCCGGAACTCGGACTGGTTGCCGGCGTGGAACTGGCGAGGGCGCTCTATCAGACGAGGGACTTTCCCGGGGCTGTGACGGTCTTGAAGGGTCTGGTGGCGAACACCCCCGACGTCCTGACGCTCGACTTCGCCCACGCTGTGTGGCTTCTGCTGCATGCGCTTCTGCCGACATCGCCGGGAGCCAATGTGCTGAAGGCGGTCCTCCAGGATGCCCGACGGCGGCTGGAGGCTGCCGCCGTCGGCATCCAGCCCGGCGAGCCAGCCCATCTTGGCGAGTCCGCCGTCCGGGACGAACTGGACGTCCTCCAGCTGTATCTGGACGCCCAAAACGGTAGCTGGCCTTCAGCCAACACCGAGCTGTTCCAAAGGCTTTGCCATAGCCAATTGGTCGATCCTGGATTGAGATCGGAGGGCCATCCACCCCCGCCCACCCAGGCCGGCGTGCTGTTGATGGCGCTCGTCTCCCAGGGGCTGGCTGTCAGCGGACGGTTCGCGGACGCCGTCGCACTTTCGACCCTGGCGCTCGAAGCGGTGGGGCGGCTGCCGCGCTGCCCCGTGGACTTCCACTCCACTGTGCTGACCATCCACGGGTCCAACCTGATCTGGCGCGGGCAATGGGGCGGGCCCGAAATGTTCTGCGCCGGAAGTTCCAGCTTCAGCAACCGGATGAGCTATTTCGGTGGCTCAGCGCATCTGTACAGGGCACTCGTACTTGCCAGGCAGGGGAGCCTGGAACTGGCATGTGAACAGTTCCGCCAGGCCAAGGCCCGGCTGGATGAAGCCGACCCTGACGGGCTCCTCCCGCCGGCGCTCGGCGGACTTGCCGCGGCTGCGTGGTTGCTGGGGGACGTCAACCAGGTCCGTCGCGCCCTGGCTGCCTACGATTCGCGGGCCAGCGGAGGGAACTACCTGGCCTCGCAGCTCGCCGAAAGCTATTCGTCCGCCGCCCGGTCAGTGCTGATTGGCGCTGAGCACTCGCACCGGAAGCTGCTCCAACTCGCCGGGTCTGCCGCCAAAAAGGGGCACCGGGCGCTTGAGATGTTGAATCTCGGCCTTGCGGCCCGTACCGGCACCCGGGGAGACCGGCAGCTGGGGGCCGGAGTGTCCGAGCTGGTGTGGAGTGTCGAGTCCGGCATGCCGTCGGGACAGGAAGCAGGACAGGAAATGGGAACTGGGCAAGTAGGCATCGGAGAACCTCAGCAAGCGTTGGACCAGGAGGAGGCTTTCGTTTTTGACGAACCCCACCCGGCCAGTCCGGAGGCCGGATCCTCGGTCCTTCCCGGCGTCGTCAAGCTTTCCCAGCGTGAACGCGAAGTGACTGCCCTGGTGGCCTCCGGTTTGAGCAGCGCGGAGGTGGCTGCCCGCCTGGGTATCGCCGTGAACACGGTCAACGCCCACCTGCAGCGGGTCTACGGCAAGCTCGGAGTGTCCCGCAGGCAGAAGCTTTCCGAACTGTGGGACGAGCTCGCGAAGCCGGAGGAGTAGGGCCAACGCTCCTATTGGTGGGACAATTACAAGGTGACGCCGCCAGTCCTGGCGGTCCGCCGCTGGCGATTGCCACGTAGTCCTGACAAGGAGCACCGGTTTTGACAATGGTTTCCACCCCCGCGTGGGGAGATGCCCAGGTTTCCGCACTCGATGACGATGAAGTCCGTCGCATCCGCAACGACTTCCCCGTTCTTGGGCAGGAAATCAACGGCAAACCGCTGGTCTACCTGGATTCGGGGGCCACCTCGCAGAATCCCCGGAGCGTGCTCGAGGCTGAGCAGGAATTCTATGAACAGCGGAACTCGGCCGTCCATCGCGGAGCGCACCACCTTGCGGTAGAGGCAACCGACGCCTTCGAAGACGCGCGTTCCACCGTGGCACGTTTTGTGGGTGTGGAGGACGACGAGCTGATCTGGACCGCCAACGCCACCGCCGGGCTGAACCTCCTGGCCTATTCGTTTTCGAACGCCAGCGTAGGCAGTGCGGGCGGGGAAGCCGGACGCTTCGCCCTCAAGCCGGGGGACGAAGTCCTTGTCACCGAAATGGAACACCACGCCAACCTGATTCCGTGGCAGGAGCTGTGCCGGCGGACCGGGGCAAGCCTCAAGTACATTCCCCTCGACGACGCCGGTGCGCTGCGTCTCGAGGAGGCAGCACGCCTCATCACCCCGCGCACCCGGATCCTGGCCTTCACCCACACGTCAAACGTCCTCGGCAATATCAACCCCGTTGGCGTGTTGGTCGGAATGGCGCGGGAAGTAGGCGCCTTGGTGGTCCTGGACGCATGCCAGTCCGCGCCGCACCTCCCCTTGGACTTCAAGGCGCTGGACGTGGATTTCGCCGTGTTCTCCGGCCACAAAATGCTGGGGCCCACGGGAATCGGTGCGGTCTATGGCCGCAGCGAACTGCTCAATGCCATGCCACCGTTCCTGACCGGCGGTTCCATGATCACCACAGTGACCATGGAGGAAGCCCAATACTTGCCTGCTCCCCAGCGTTTCGAGGCTGGAACCCAGCCTATTTCGCAGGCTGTGGCCCTCGCTGCCGCAGCAAACTACCTCAGCGAAACAGGAATGCAGCGGATCGCCCGTCGTGAGGCGGAGCTCGGCCAAAGGTTTGTCACCGGCCTCAGCGCCATCGACGGCGTGCGTGTGCTGGGCCCCGGGCCGGGAGAAGAACGGACCGGTCTTGCCGCGTTCGACGTCGCCGGAGTGCACGCGCACGACGTCGGGCAGTACCTCGACGAGCTGGGCATCGCCGTCCGGGTGGGCCATCATTGTGCCCAGCCCTTGCACCGCAGGCTGGGCCTGAGCGCCTCCACGCGGGCCAGCACCTACCTCTACACCACATCCGATGAAGTCGATCTGTTGGTGGATGCGGTTGCCCGGATCAGGCCGTACTTTGGGGTAGCGGCTCCTGGAGCCACATCATGAGCGGCCTGGACTCGCTCTACCAGCAGTTGATCCTGGAGCATTCCAAGGCGCGCAGCGGCGGAGACCTTGCCAAGCTTCCGGCCCCGGGAACCGGCACCCCCGGCACGGAACAGAGCTACACGGGCCAGAGCCACCAGCTCAATCCCATTTGCGGGGACGAAATCACCCTCCGGCTGAGTCTTGGCACCGCCGGTGACGGACAGGCCGTCACGGAAATCCATTGGGACGGCGACGGATGTGCCATTTCGATGGCGTCGGCGTCCATACTCAGTGAAATGGCACCGGGCATGTCCCCGGTGTCTCTTCGCCACACGATCGACCACTTCCGCGAATTGATGCGTTCGCGCGGCAAGCTGGAAGCGGATGAGGAACTTCTCCAAGACGCTGCCGCCCTGGCCGGCGTTGCCAAGTATCCTGCCCGGGTGAAGTGCGCCATGCTCGCGTGGGTTGCCGCGGAGGACGCGCTGCGCCAGGCCGAGGCGGGCCAAGGGTTGGCCCAGGCTCTCTAGTGCGGGTGGGCCGAGGTCGAGTACCCTCCACTCTATTTCGGCCCGTGGTCCGGACTTAGCCTCGAAGCATGATTACCTTGGAGAGCAGGCGCGAATGGCGCCAGAGCCAGCATAGGGTCCGCCGGGCGGAATTCGTGGTTGTGGGATTGTTGCTCGTCCTCGTCGCCGCGACAATTCTTGCCGCCGTCGCGGGATTCGTGCAGTAAGGCCGAATGGTTCACCGCAGCTGTGCTGCGGCCTTCACGGCTGACTATATAAAGGTTGGAAAACCGCACGAGGCAAAGAAAAGCTCGGACCCGAAAAACCGGTCCGAGCTTTTTTGTACCATTGGCCTAGTCATCGCATCATTTGGGTACCCGCTGCGATGAGCACCGAAATCGACATGAGACCGAGAATTACCCAAACAAAGATCAATGACCAGTTCTTCTCTTGGGCTTTCCTGTGGGCCCCATGCCACACTCGTTCCATACTATTCGCGTCCATAGCAGCAAGGTATTCCTGCAGATACCGCCCAAACAGCGTGCCGACCACCCCAATTGAAAAGGGCATTACTCGCATTAAAATGCGGGCTACTCGTATGCGGTCCCGGCACGTCAGGCGCGGGTAAAAACGTCAGGCACGCCGTCGCCGTCGTCGTCCCTTAGCTCCTCCCGCGCCACGTGGCGGTAGTGCCGGTTACGGGCTTTGAGTACGACGGCGGCAAGCACCGCCGCGGCGAGGGAACCGGCGAGGATGGCCACTTTCGCGTGGTCGTCGTGCGGAGAACCGCTACCGAAGCCCAGCTCGGCGATCAGGAGGGAGACGGTGAAACCGACGCCCGCCAGCATGGCCAGCCCTGCGACGTCGATCCATGCCAGGCCGTCATCCAGCCGTGCGCGGGTGGTCTTGGTGATGAGGAACGTGGTGCCGAGCACTCCAGCCGTCTTGCCGGCCACGAGGGCGAGGACGATGCCGACTGCCACGGGATCGCGCAGGGCCGCTCCCAGTCCTTCGGCCCCGCCCAAAGCCACGCCGGCGGAGAAGAAAGCGAAAACAGGCACCGCAAAGCCGGCGGAGAAGGGACGCAAGCGGTGTTCGAAGCTTTCGGCGAGCCCGGCGGCAGGTTCGCCGTTCTTGCCTGAGGCTACGACCGGCACCGCGAAACCAAGCAGGACCCCGGCCACGGTGGCGTGGATGCCCGAGGCATGGATGAAGGCCCACGTGGCTGCGGCCAAAGGGAGCAGCAGGTACCAGCTGCGGACGCGTTTCTGGACCAGGAACGTAAAGAGGGCCAAGGGCACCGCGGCGGCCAGCAGCATGAAGGGCTGTAGGCCGCCCGAGTAGAAGAAGGCGATGATGCCGATGGCAATCAAGTCGTCCACCACGGCCAGTGTCAGCAGGAAGGTCCGCAATGCCGCGGGCAAATGCGTGTTGATGACCGCCAGGACGGCCAACGCGAAAGCGATGTCAGTGGCAGTGGGGATGGCCCAGCCCTTGAGTGTTTCCGCGCCCGAGCCGAGGTTGATCACCACGTAGATGAGCGCGGGAAGAACCACGCCGCCCACCGCTGCCGCCACCGGAACGATCGCTTTTGCCGGCTTCCGCAGTTCCCCGGCCACGAATTCACGCTTGAGTTCCAGTCCGGCGATAAAGAAGAAAACGGCCAAGAGCCCGTCGGAGGCCCAGTGGCCCAGGCTCAATTCCAGGTGCCAGGGAGCGTAGCCGATCTTCACTTCGCGCAGCGCGAAGTAGCCGTTGGCAAGGGGCGAGTTTGCCCAGGCGAGTGCGGCCACAGTAGCGGCGAGCAAAAGCGCGCCACCAACGGTTTCAGTGCGGAGAATAGCCAGGATCCGTTGATATTCCGGGAAACTGGATCTGCTGAATACCCTTGAGGGGGCAGCGTCGTGGGGGCGGTTCGCCATGTGGCTCCTTGGGGAGTGCGGGGTCGACAAAACTATTGCCGACCAGACTTCCCGGCGCACCTGTGTTCTATTTTAGCGGAAGGGTCACCTACCCCGCCGAGGCCCCAACTAGCTCGCAGTTAATGTCGTTATGAGGCGTCATAACGACAACAAATGCGAGTCAGTTGGGGCCGGAAGGGGCGTTACGTGAGCAGCGCCGTGATCCCGATGACCGCCGTCGCGAGTCCGAGCACCATGGAGATCGCGACCAGCACGACGTGGACGGTGAGGAACTTCGTGGCCTTCCCGTTGGCGTCGCGGGCACGGGGGTCCGACATGACCCGGCGCAGGAACTGTGGCCACACGATGAGGGACCACGCACCCGCGACGATCAGCACGATCGACAGCCCGGCTGCCAACTGCACGCTAGTGGCTTTCGAGCCAGGCCTGGGCCTGCTGGGACTGGATGTTCAAGGCCTTGCCCACCATCGGTTCGGCTGCGTCGGCGATCTTGCCGCCGAGGAATGGAACCGACGACGTGACGGCACCTTCGAGCTCGACGCGGGTGTTGCCGCCGTCGGCCACCAGGCGCTGCACTGCGGTGACATCCAGCGGTGCGCCGGAAATCTTCAGGGAGATGTTGCTGGTCCGTGAGCCGTCGGCCGTCGGGGCGTCCCACTTCTCGGTCTGGGTGACGGTGAGTTTCTCGCCCACGAATTTGCGGGCGATCTCCGGGAGGCGCGTGGTGGGCAGGGTGCGGACCGTTGTGGTGGTGAAGGGTCCGGCGACGTCGCCGTCGATCTGGAATGATTCCAAAGTGCCGCCGACATACTCGCTCGTGTGGCGCAGGAAGTCTTCGTCGATGAAAGTGGCGGCTACGCGGTCGACGCCGTAGGGCAGGGTGGTGGATGCGTTCAGGGCCATGGGGGTCCTCCGTGAATATCTCGGTTGAAAGCTCTTGCGGCTCCCAAACATCCTACGGTGTGGGCGGGGTAGGCTAGGAACGCCCCGGGATTCGAGAGAATTTCGGGTTTTCGTGCTGCCTTCCCCACTCCAGGAGTGCCATCCATGAGCCCCAAAGGCCAACCGTCAGCGGTCAACTCAGGAATCAGCCCTGCCGGCACTGTCGCATCCCTTGATGGATTGCGTCGGGCCCTGGGTGAGGACCGGACCTTCGCCCGGGTCCGGCCCGAGGCCTCCCGGGCCTTCACCGAACGCAGTTCCGACTACCAGATCAGCGCCCCCGCAGGCTTGAGGGCCGCGCTGCTGGCCGAGATGGCCGATGGCCTCGCCTCCCAGAGTCTTGAAGACAGCGCCGTGGTGCTGGCCGTGACGGCAACGGGCCGCGAAGCCGAGGACCTCACCGAGGCCTTGGCTGCCTATCTCCCGGCGGACTCGGTGGCGGCCTTCCCCAGTTGGGAAACCCTGCCGCACGAACGGCTCTCCCCGCGCTCGGACACAGTGGGCCGCAGGCTCTCGGTCCTTCGCCGCCTTGCCCACCCGGAGAGCTCGACGGCGGGTCCCTTGCGGGTGGTCGTGGCGCCGGTTCGCGCCGTGGTCCAGCCGGTCGTGGCGGGCCTCGGAGAACTGGTCCCGGTGACGTTGAGGGTGGGGCAGGAAATGCCCTTCAGCGACGTGGTACGCCGCCTTGCCGACGCTGCCTATTCCCGCGTGGACATGGTGACCCACCGTGGTGAATTCGCCGTCAGGGGCGGTATTTTGGACGTCTTCCCACCCACCGAGGACCACCCGATCAGGGTGGAATTCTTCGGCGACGAAGTGGACCAGATGCGCTGGTTTGCGGTGGCAGACCAGCGTTCGCTCTCCGGTCCGGCCGTGCACCACCCCAGCGAATTGCACGCCCCGCCGTGCCGGGAAATCCTCATCACGCCGTCCGTCATGTCCCGGGCGGCAAGGCTCAAGGCCGAGATGCCGGCCGCCGCTGACATGTTGGAAAAGATCGCGGGCGGCATCGCCGTCGAGGGCATGGAGTCCTTGGCGCCGGTCCTCGTGGACGCCATGGTGCCTTTCGTGGACCAGCTGCCGGCCGGTTCCATCGGTGTGGTCATCGAACCGGAAAAGGTCCGGACCCGAGCGCATGACCTCGCGGCTACCAACGAGGAGTTCCTCGAGGCAGCCTGGTCCACGGCGTCCGACGGCGGGACGGCTCCCCTCGATCTCGACTCGGTACTGGGCTCCCAAGCCGCCTCGGCGTTGCATGCGGCCAGCTTCCAATCCTTGACGGACACCCGGAGCGCAGCACTAGCCCACGGGGTCTCCTGGTGGTCCATCACGTCCTTGGCGACCGACGAAGACCTGGTCCTCGACATCGACGTCCTGAACCTGCACGCCCGTGAACCGCGCGGCTACCAGGGAGACGTCGCGGAGATGCTCGAATTCATCGGTTCCCATGTGCGGGACCAGTGGCGCATCGTGGTGGCGACGGACGGGCCCGGTCCTGCCCAGCGTCTCGCCGAGTTGTTCCATGATGCTGATATCCCGTGTTCCCGCGTCGACTCCCTGGCCCACGAACCCCAGGCCGGCATCATCGAGGTGACCACTGCCGCTGTCGGACGCGGTTTTGTGCTGGACGGCCTCAAGCTGGGGCTGCTCACGGAAGCGGACCTCCTGGGCCGCTCGTCGGCCGGGTCCACGAAAGACATGCGGCGCATGCCCTCGAAGCGGCGCAACGCCGTCGACCCCCTCCAGCTGCACGCCGGTGACTTCGTGGTCCACGAACAGCACGGGATCGGGAAGTTCGTGGAGCTGATCCAGCGCAAGGTGGCTGGCTCGTCTGCCGGTTCTTCCGGGGGAGACGCCGGTCTTCGCGAGTACCTCGTGCTCGAATACGCGGCGTCCAAGCGCGGTGCCCCCGGCGACCGGCTTTTCGTGCCCACGGACCAGCTGGACCAGGTGACCCGCTATGTCGGCGGCGATACGCCCTCGTTGAACAAGATGGGCGGGGCGGACTGGGCGAGCACCAAGTCCAAGGCCCGGAAGGCCGTCAAGGAAATCGCGGGCGAGCTCATCAGGCTGTACTCCGCCCGCATGGCCTCGCGCGGACATGCCTTCGCGCCGGACACGCCGTGGCAACGGGAACTTGAGGAAGCCTTCCCGTATGTGGAGACGCCGGACCAGCTCACCACCATCAACGAGGTCAAAGCCGACATGGAACGCGAGATCCCCATGGATCGCCTGGTCTCGGGCGACGTTGGCTATGGGAAGACCGAGATCGCGGTCAGGGCCGCGTTCAAGGCGGTGCAGGACGGCAAGCAGGTCGCGGTACTGGTTCCCACCACGCTGCTCGCCCAGCAGCACTATGAGACATTCACCGAGCGGTTCTCCGGATTCCCTCTGCGCGTCAAGCCGCTGTCCCGCTTCCAAGGCGCGAAGGAAGCCAAGGAAACCATGGAGGGAGTCAGGAACGGCTCCGTGGACGTCGTCATTGGCACGCACCGCCTGCTGTCCAAGGACTTCGAGTTCAAGGACCTTGGCCTGGTGATCGTGGACGAGGAGCAGCGCTTCGGTGTGGAGCACAAGGAAGCGCTCAAGAAGATGCGCACCAACGTGGACGTCCTGGCCATGAGCGCCACTCCCATCCCGCGTACCTTGGAGATGTCCCTCACGGGCATCCGCGAAACGTCCACGCTGGCCACGCCACCGGAGGAGCGGCACCCCGTGCTGACGTACGTCGGGCCGTTCACCAACAAGCAGACCTCCGCGGCGATCCGGCGCGAACTCATGCGCGAAGGCCAGGTCTTCTTCGTCCACAACCGGGTGTCCTCGATTGAGCGCATCGCCGCCCAGATCCGGGAACTCGTCCCCGAAGCCCGCGTCGAAGTGGCGCATGGGCAGATGTCCGAGAGCCGCCTGGAAAAGATCATCGTGGATTTCTGGGAGAAGCGTTTTGACGTCCTGGTCTGCACCACCATCATCGAAACCGGCCTGGATATTTCCAATGCCAACACCCTGATTGTGGACGGCGCGGACAAGTACGGCCTCTCCCAGCTCCACCAGTTGCGTGGCCGCGTGGGCCGTGGCCGGGAACGCGCCTACGCCTACTTCCTGTACCCCTCCGAGAAGCCGCTGGGCGAGGTGGCGCTCGAACGGCTCAAGGCCGTCGCGGCCCACAACGAGCTTGGCGCGGGCATGCAGTTGGCCATGAAGGACCTCGAAATCCGCGGTGCCGGCAACCTGCTGGGCGGGGAACAGTCCGGGCACATCCAAGGGGTTGGCTTCGACCTGTACATCCGCCTGGTGGGCGAAGCCGTGGCCGAATACCGCGGCGAGGCCGAAGAGAAGGCCGCAGACATGAAGATCGAGCTGCCCGTCAACGCCCACTTGCCGCACGATTATGTGCCGGGTGAACGCCTGCGCCTTGAGGCCTACAGGAAACTGGCCGCAGCCATCACCAATGAGGCCATCGACGAGGTATTGGCCGAACTCGTCGACCGGTACGGAGAGCCGCCGCTGCCCGCGAAGAACCTGATCGCCGTCGCCCGCTTCAGGGTGGGTGCCCGCGAAGCCGGGCTGTCCGACGTCGCGCTCCAAGGCAACTTCATCCGTTTCTCGCCCGCCCAGTTGCCTGAATCCAAGGTCATGCGGCTCAACCGCATGTACCCGGGATCGCAGATCAAGCCGGCCCTCGACGCCGTGCTGCTCCCCAAGCCGAAGACGGCTAGGATCGGCGGCCGCGACCTGCAGGACGCCGAAATCCTGGAGTGGGCCAACACGGTAATCGAAGCTATCTTCGCGGCTTCGCCGGCCACCCAGACTGCGGGCTGAAGCTTGATGGGAGGACACCACGCCGCGTCCGGGGCCGCGGCGTGGATAGCTATCGCTTCAACCGGCCCGTACGCCTTGGGCTGGTACCCGCTGGACGCCACCGGAATCCTCATCGGAGCGATGACGACGGCGGGAACTGCCTTGGTGTGCGATTGGGACCACCGCTCAAGCACCATCGCCCACTCGCTGCCGCCGCTGTCCAACGTGATCGCCGTCGGGATCGAGAAGGCCAGCGGAGGGCACCGGCAGGGAACCCATTCGCTGCTGGGCGCTTCGGCTTTCGTGGTGCTCGCCGCCATGGCCGCCCAGTTCCAGCTGGACACTCCCGTAGGCCGTTTGTCCGTGGGTGCCGGACTGTTGTGCATGTTCATGATCAACCTGGCCGCAAAAGCACTGAAGCTGTTCCCGAACTCGGGGTGGATCTCCAATTGGATCTTCGCGCTCGCCATGGCCGGGCTGGTCACGTGGTTCGCTCCGCATCAGTGGAGCTGGCTGCCCTTGGCCATGCTCACCGGCGTCGTGGTCCACATTGCGGGCGACATGATCACCACCGGGGGAGTGCCGCTGTTGTGGCCCATCGTCATCAAACCGCCCAAGTTCTGGCGCAAGCTGCCCCTTGTCAGCGGGATTTGGCGGGCCAACGGCGCGTTCTCCATCCCCTTGCTTGGTAAAGCCGGTTCGCGGCGGGAATGGCTGGTCCTGATTCCCGTGAGCGGTTACGCCATGGTTGGGCTTGGCCTGGCGGCATGGGCGCTGCTCCGAAACCAGTGGCCGGCACTCCTGGCACTCATGATGGGGCTCGGTGGATGACGGCGGGTTTTAGAACTTCGATTTGCCGCCGGCGGTGATGGTTCCAACAAGGTTGCCTGCCGTGTCCGCTGCACCGGTTGCCGGGCTGTAAGCCGGGATAGTCGTTGAGAGGCCGGTTCCCGCGGTGCCCCCCGAACCACTCCCGCCGAGGGTGATGACCAGTGTCCCAGTGGACTGGCTCCAGGCCATAGTGGACGTCGTGAAGTCGAGGGACAACGTAGTGCTGGTGTTGTAGGCGGCGCCAAGGGCCACGCTCCCAAATGACGGTGCCGTGCAGCTCGTGCTGGTGAACGTCAGGACCTGGGTGGTGCTGATGCTGGCCGTGCCGTTGGCAGTCGGGCTGCCGGAGGTGAAGTCCCAGCCACTGCAAAGGGTATGCGGGTCCATGTCTGTCGAAAAGACGATGGTGAGGGTGTCGCCACTGCTTGCGCGTCCCGCACTGCCGCTACCGCCACCGTTGGCCATGGTGACCGAGCTGACAGCCGGGGCCGTAGTGTCGATCTTGACCGTTTGAGTTTGGGAATTGCTGGTGTTCCCCGCGATATCAGTGGCGGAGTAGAACACCGTATGAGTGCCGTCACCGCCGCTGACACTCACCGCGGCTGTGGCCGCGTTGACGGTGACCGGGGGAAGGGCGTCCACATGGTAGGTAATCGACGCGACGCCCGAACCGCCGGCGTCTGTCGCGCTGAGGTTAACCGTCACCGTGCTGGTCCTGTTGTAGCCCAAGGAGTTTGGCGTTGGCGAGATTGAGGCAACTCCCACCAGCGGGGCAGTGGTATCGATCTTGACCGTTTGGGTCTGCAGGGTGCTGGCGTTCCCGGCGACGTCAGTGGCGAAGTAGGACACCGAGTGGTTGCCGTCGCCGCTGACGCTTACGGCCGCCGTGGCGGCGTTGACCGTCACTGTGCTGCCGCCGTCGACCGCGTACTTGATGTTCGCAACGCCCGAACCGCCGGTATTGTCCACGGCGGCGAGGTTGACCGTGACCGTGCCCGTGCGGTTGAAGCCTGCCGTGTTCGGCGTCGGGGAAACCGAGGTCACGCTAATAGTGGGGGGCGTCGAATCAGTATTGACTGCAGAACTGCGTGCGCTTTCAGCGCCGGCCCACAAGGAGATGACAGGCGTGACTGTGTAGTACCAGGAGCCGCCTGGCACGCCTTGTTCAACGCAACTAAGGGTGGTCACCGTGCCCGCGCAGCCGCCTCCTGCGGCCACCGCGGTACCACCGCTCGCAGAGGTGTAGCGGGCGACGGTGTAACCCGTCACTGCATGTCCGGCCGGTGTGGAAACAGCCGCCCAGCTGACGGTGACATTCGTGCCGCTCAGGGACGCAGAGGGAGTGCCGCCTTGCGGCATGCTGTCGGCTTTTGCCGCCCCGAAGTTGCTGCTGCTCAGCGACTGCCAAAAGGCGTTGGCTGCCGGGCCGCCCCAGGAGATGAAGAGCACCGCAAGGAGCGTCCACGTCACGCGACTGCGGACCGCCCGATTGTTTCCGCGGCCTGCAGAGTGCTTGGGCTTGTTCATTTGCGGACCGCCATCGTCACTGGAAGGTGGAATACAGCGCCTTGGCAGCTGGATTGTGAAGCCGTCGACATCGACGCGGCTGCTGGGAGGGTGATCAGAATGGAGGAATTCGCCGGTATGGACACCGATGGCGTCAGAGGGGCGGCCGGGGCGTTGAAGGTCACGCCCGTGGTGCTGCATAGCGGGTGCGATGAATCCGCAGTGGCGGTCCCGTTGGAGGTGAAGCTGTAGACCTGTACGGCGAAGCCATTTGGATTGCTCGCGCGCACGATCACGTCGGCGCTTCCGCCAGGAACCAAGGTAGTCGAAGGTGAGTCGCCGGCGACCAAGGCGTCCACGGTGACGGTCTGCATGGTGCCGTTGGCTGCCGAGCCGCTCCCGATGCCAATGGTGTTCCAGTAGGCGTAGGCCGTTCCAACGCCAAGGACCAGGCTCAGTAGCGCGGCTGTCACGCCTGCCTTCGCTGCGAGCAGGGGGCCCGACTTCATCCAGCGGTTCGCTTTCATGTCAGTTACCCGCATTTCAGTTACCCTGTCCCGTTCCGGAGTAGGAAAGCTGCAGCGTGGCACCCTTGCAACCGTCCTGGTTGAGCGAGCTATTCAGCATCTTTATTTGCGGCCACTGAGCTGCCGGAATTCCGCTCCCGGAAAGCGAGGAATTGCCTGGTGGGGCAGATATCGGATAAGTGCCGCTGAATTGAACCACTGTGTAGTCCGAAGGATTGCACGGCCGGTTGTTAGCCACGGCCTGGGCGGTCCGGGTGATTCCCGTGACGGAAACGGTCAGGCCAGTGACATTCAGGCTGGAATTGCCCGGGTTCGTCAATTGAAGATTAATCGGCACCGCACTGCCCGGCGCCAAAAGCCCGGTGGGGCCGCCTGAGATGGTGAACGTTTGGTGTTGCCCGGTAGTCACCGTCAAGGAAGCGACGACGACGGCGGACTGTACCGTCCCGCTGGTGCCGTTGAGGCTCAGGGAGTACATGCCAAGAGGTGTGGCGGAAGTCGTGGAGACGTCGAGGTTCGAGGACGCCGATCCCGGCCCGACGGCGACGACTGCGGGCGAAAACGATGCTGTGGCGCCTGCTGGCAGCCCCGAGATTGTCAGTGCGACGTTGCCGACGAACCCGCCTGAGGGCTGGACCACGACGTTGTAGCTCGCCGTTGTCCCCTGGGTGACGGATCTGCTGCTTGGGGCAAGCTGCAGGGTGATGGCTTTTGGCGTGTTCTGGTTGCCGTTGCCATTACTACTGGCGGCGAGCACGACGCCCGACGTGAGGGTCACCAAAAGGAGGCCTGCCAGAAGCACTTTGGCTCCCGCTCGGACGATGCGAAGCGGCGAGTGGAATAACTCCGGAATGCTCGGCACCTGGGCCTCCTCTAGATCTGTTTTCGTGGGTTTTTCTCAAGCGAACGCACAGCGACAACTGGTGGGCCCGTGATGGACCCACCAGTTGAATTACTAGAGACTTCCGACCGTGACGGTAACCGTGGCGCTTTTGCAGGAGTCTTGGCTCGCGGCGTCGTTGAGGAAGGTCAGTGTTCCGCTGCCGACGGACGTGCCGGTTGAGTTGTGTGCCACGGGCGAAGTCGAGGTCACCGCCGTGACCGTGAACCAGGTAGCGAGGCAATGCGTGGGGTCGCTGGTGGATACCGTTGCTGTGAGGGCTCCCACCACTGTGTCAGTGTTGCTCGCATTGTCGGCCGTGTAGGCGACAGACGTCGAGTTACCGGGGGCAAGTCCCGGGGCGAAGTTTGCGTGCAGCGTCACCGTTCCGCCGCCGGCCGAGTTAGCCGCTCCGCCAGATCCGCTACCGGTGGTGCTCCAGTAGGCATAAGCCGCTCCGCCGCTCGCTGCCACGAGGGCGAGTGTTGCTGCTGCCGCGTAGACTTTTCCCTTTTTGCTGAATTTGCGCATGAGTGAGACTCCTTTGTGAATTGGTATTCCCCAGAACAGGCGACAGCGGCAATGAATTCGAAATTTCCAACCCTTGCTTCGATTGCCCATTCAATCGATGACCACATGCTGGCACGGGCCGTGTTTAACAAACAACGAGTGGTGTTACCCGTTTTTCCAGCCCCATGCGAGTGGTACTACTTGGTTTCCAGGAGCCGCACTTAAACAACTGTGGCCCCGGACTAATGTCCGGGGCCACAGTTGTGCGGTGAGGTCTTAGCTTTCGCCCGCCGAGTTGGAGCGGCCGAGAATGGTCTGGGGGATCCAGAAGGCGAGGCCAAAGAGGACCAGGCAGACGGCCATCGGCCAGGTGTTCTCCAGGGTCAGGAAAGTCAAGGAGTAGATGGCGCCGAGGAACAAGACCATGCTGAATACAAAGAGCAGAATGCTCTGGCCCATGGGGTTCTCTTTTTCGATGGGCTGGCTGGCGTTCTGGGACATGCTTTCCTCCTCGGCCCCGAGGGGCTCAAAAACTATGGCGGCTGCCGGGAAACTCAGTACGCGGATGAACCTTGTTCACCTTTGACGATGGCAATTCCGGAGCTCGCACCGATACGTGTTGCACCAGCAGCAATCATAGCCTGTGCATCGGCGAGGGAACGTACTCCACCCGAGGCCTTGACGCCGAGATCCGGGCCTACCGTCTTGCGCATGAGCGCTACATCTTCCACTGTGGCGCCACCACCGTTGAAACCGGTCGAGGTCTTCACGAAGTCCGCCCCGGCCTCCACCGACGCCTCGCAAGCCAGGACCTTCTGCTCATCAGTCAGCAGGGCAGTCTCGATGATGACCTTGAGGATGGCTCCACCCGCGTGGACCGCCTCCGCCACTGTCGTGATGTCATCCACCAATGCGCCTTTGTCCCCGGCGCGGGCCGCGGCGATGTTGATCACCATGTCGATTTCATCGGCGCCATCCAATACGGCACCGCGTGCTTCGAAAGCCTTGACGTCGCTGGGGGTGGCGCCCAGCGGAAAGCCGACAACCGAGCAGGTGAGGACTCCGGAACCCTTGAGCGCCTTCGTGACGGTCTTGACCCAAATCGGGTTGACGCACACCGACTTGAACTTGTACTCAGCCGCCTCGGCACAGACTTGGCGCACCTCGGCCTCGCTGGCCTCTGGCTTGAGGAGAGTGTGGTCGATGTATGAAGCGATGCTTGCACTGTTGTCCAGTACGCTCGAGGCTTCCTTGCTCATGGAGGTCCTTCCGTGGCGGGCCCGGTGTGCCGCAAGGGTCGCGGCTCATCAAATGACCATCTTGCCACACTGCCCGGCTGCCGTGGAGGCTCCCTTAGGCGGCTGCGGAGCGCGCGGAACCCGGGGACTGGGTGGCACTGGAAGTGCGGAGCCTGGCGTCTTCCTCAAGCCGGGCGGCGCAGTGAGCCGCTGCGGCATTCGAGGACAAAACAAGCCCAAGGCGCATGCCGTCCCGGGAGGCGGCGTCCCCGATCGCCCAGATGCCCGGCACTGAAGTGGCGAAGTCGCGCGCCACCTTGATGCCGCCGTCGGGAGCTGTTTGCAGGCCGGCACTTTCAGCGAGCTCGTTGCGGGGGAGCCGTTCCTCGGCGAGCACCACAAGGTCGCCGTTCATGCTGCTACCGTCCTCGAAAACGATTCCGGTAGCCGGCAGGACCGAACCGGCGACGGAAGGCATGACCGCAGCCGGACGCAAGGTGGTACGGATGGGCCGGACTCCGCGGGCACGCAGCACCGCTTCGGCCTGGCCGGCCGCCGGACCGGTACCAACCAGAATCCCCAAAGGACGACGTCCCAGGACCCTGGTGATGTCCTTGACCGCGGTGCCGATCGGTTCGGCGTCGTCGATGGTGGAGTAGTTGAGGCTGCGTGCTGCGCCCTGCACCGGCGGGTACATGGGGGCGGAACCGGTGGCAATGACCAGCTGATCGTAGGTGAACTCGAGGCCTTCGGTGGTGGTCACCGTACGGGCCTGGACATCGATGAAGCTCGCGGCCTGGCCGAAACGCACGGAGACCTGGGGGAGGGCGGCCAGCTCCAGGAGCGCATCGGGGCACTCGTCGCGGTTGCTCAGCACGGTGATGTTGCCGGGGAACACGGTGGTTCCCGGCTGTCGCGAAGTAGTGCTGTTGCCTGTCAGCCGACGGACCAGGGCCTGGGCTGCGGGCCCGGCTCCGGCGATGACGAGGTGGACGGAGCCTGCGGACGGTGTGATGGACATGATGGTCCCTTCGCTGAACTGAGCTGTGGTTGATGTGCCTATGCCCAGCGTAGGCGGGGGGTTTTTCGGTGGTGTTTCCCTGTTGTTGCCATTTGGCGGTGGCCCGTTCCCTGATGGTTACCCGCCGGTAATGAGCTGGGTCACATGGGGGCGGGCGCCGTTGAGTTGCGGACCACCAACTCGGGAATGAGGCGCTCGTCCGCGATGGGAGCCTGAGCATGATTGAGCCGGTCCATGGCCACGGCTCCGGCGACACTTCCCAGTTCCATCGCGTGGAGGTCGACGGACGTCAGCTCGATGCCGTGGAGCCGGCTGGTCCGTGAATTGTCATAGCCGACCAGCGACAGGTCCCCGGGAATGGCCAGGCCCCTGGCGTAGGCGGCTTCGCGTGCCGCCAGCGCGAACTGGTCGTTGTGGGCGAAGATGGCGGTCGGGCGGTCCGCTGAGTCAAGGATTTCACTTGCGGCACGCATTCCGCCATCTTGCGTGAAGTCATGGGCCGGTACGGTCCGGGGAGCCAGGCCGGCGCCGCGCATTGCCTTCTCATAGCTTCTCCGGCGGACCGTATGGCCGTCATAATCGGGTCCGGCCAGATGGGCGATCCGGGTGTGTCCAAGGCTGAGGAGGTGTTCGGTGGCGGCGCGGGCGCCGGCGGCGTCGTCGGAATACACGCTGTCGACGCCGGGTACTGGCCGCGCGACGCTGACGATCGGGACTATCCGGGCCAGTTCCCGCACCCGTTCGTCCGGCTCCAGCAGCGTTGCGGCGATGATGATCCCCACCCGTGCCTCGATCAGCGAGTCCACGGCTCCCGCGTCTACGCCGTCAATAGACTGGGAGACGCTTAGGATGAGTCGGTTGTGGGCCTGGGGGAGCGACATCCTCACGCCGCTGAGGATGTCGGCATAGACCTCGTTGTGGATGTCCATCAAATAGAGCCCGACGGCGGAGCGATGCTTGCGTGCCAGGTCGGCAGCGGCTGCGTTGGGCCGGTAACCGAGACGTTTTGCCGCCTCGAAGATGGCCTGCTTCGTCTCGTCGCTGACGCCTGGAGCACCACGGAAGGCGAAAGACACGAGCGTGCGGGAGACGCCGACTTCACGAGCAACATCGCTCTGTGTTGCGGGACGGAGCTGCCGGTCAAGACCCATGCCCTCATCTTCCCACGGCGGAGAAAGTCTCAATTAAGTCATTTGTTAGATTGACCTTACATTTAAGTCTTTCGCGCGTTAGTCTGTAATTCAGAGCGGGTGTATGACCCGCATCACAAGACAAAGGAGTCCTGATGTCTGCTACGCAAAGCCACAGGGGAGTCTGCAGCGCGGTCGCGCTTCCTCCCCTGAGCAACGGCCCGCATCGTAAGCGCCTTGGCCTGGTCGCCCTGATTGCCACCTTCGGGGGACTGCTGTTCGGTTATGACACGGGTGTCATCAACGGCGCCCTGAGGCCAATGACGGCCGAACTCGGCCTCACCCCGTTCACCGAGGGCATCGTCGCCAGCTCGCTCGTCTTCGCCGCGGCGATCGGCGCGCTCTCGGGCGGGCGCATCTCCGACGGGTGGGGGCGCCGCAAGACGATCATTCTGCTCGCGGTACTGTTCTTCGCCGGCACCTTGGTGTGCGTGTTCACCCCGAGTGTCGGCGTGCTCGTCGTCGGCCGCGTCCTGCTCGGTCTCGCCGTGGGCGGCGCCTCGGCGGTGGTCCCCGTGTTCCTGGCGGAGATGGCCCCGTTCGAGATCCGTGGTTCCCTGGCGGGCCGCAACGAGCTCATGATCGTCGTCGGTCAGCTGGCGGCTTTCGTCGTCAACGCCATCATCGGCATCGTGTGGGGTGACGTTCCCGGCGTCTGGCGCATCATGCTTGCGGTCTGCGCGTTGCCGGCTATCGCGCTGTTCTTCGGCATGCTCCGCGTGCCCGAGTCGCCGCGCTGGCTGGTGGAGAAGGGCCGGCACGATGAGGCCCTCGCCGTGCTTCGGTCCGTCCGTTCCGAGGACCGTGCGCTCGCGGAGCTCGGCGAGGTGGAGAACGTCGCCAAGGAGGAGCGGGAGAGCCAGCAGATCGGCTGGCGTGCGGTCTTCAGCAACAAGAACCTGTTCCGCATCCTGCTTGTGGGAATCGGCTTGGGCGTCGCCCAACAGCTGACCGGCATCAACTCGATCATGTATTACGGCCAGACGGTGCTCGTCGAGTCGGGCTTCAACGAGAGCGGCGCGCTCATCGCGAACATCGCGCCCGGAGTGATCGCCGTGATCGGCGGCGTCATCGCCTTGACCCTGATGGACCGGATCGACCGTCGCAAGACCTTCATTCTGGGCCTCGCGCTGACCACCAGCTGCCACCTGCTCATCGGGTTCGCCTCCATGATGTTGCCCGTCGGCAACCCGATCCGCCCGTACGTGATCCTCTTCCTGGTGGTTGCCTTCGTGGGGTCCATGCAGACGTTCCTGAACGTCGCGGTGTGGGTCTACCTGTCGGAGGTCTTCCCGCTGCACATGCGCGGCTTCGGCACCGGCGTCTCGATCTTCTTCCTCTGGGTCGTCAACGGATTCCTTTCGCTGTTCTTCCCGTCGCTGGTCGCGGGGCTCGGGATCACGGGCACTTTCTTCCTTTTCGCCGTCGTCGGGGCGCTTGCCCTGGTCTTCGTCGTCAAGCAAGTTCCGGAAACCCGTGGCCGGACCTTGGAAGCGCTGGAGGAAGACGTCACCACCGGTGCCATCTACCTCGTCCACAGGAACCAGGGCTAGACGCGCAACCGGTAACCCCGCTTGACGACGGTTTCCACGAGCTTTCCGTCCGGCAGCGAGGACCGCAAGCGGCTCACCGTCATGTCCAGGGCGTGGACCGAGCCACGCAATTCCAGAAGGTCGGAAAGGGCCTCTCGGGACAGCACCGCGCCCCCGGCTCCCAAAAGCGCGCGCAGCAGGAGCAGCGGAGCCGGGGCCAGTTCCACCACGGAACCATCGATCCTCAAACAGCGGCCGCGCAGCTCGATGTGCCCTGCGGGAGTGTCGAGCCGGCGGACATGGTTCAGGGCCAGATGTTCGGTGACGAGCCGGATGAGCGCACCCATGCGGTAGCGGTCCGGGATGAGGGGGCTGAGCCCGGCGTCGACCAACGGCTGTGCGGTGACAGGCCCGACGGCGGCGACGGTCACCTGGGTCTTGAGTGCCTCGATCAGCTGACGGTACAGGCCCATCTCGTGGGCCGTGCTCCACATGGCGTCTACCGCGGGCGCGCTCGTAAAGGTGAGCACATCCAAGTCCCCGGAGCAGGCGGCTTCGATGAGGCGCGGAAGCTTGTCTTCGCCGTCGGGCTTTACCCAGCGGTACGGGGTGACAGTGAGGACCGTCGCGCCGGACATGCGGAGGCGCTCCAACTGGCGGACGTCGGTGTAGCCGTGCAATTGCACGGCGACGGTCTTCCCGCGGACTCCTTCCTGAAGGAGCATATCCACCAGTGTGGCGGTGGTTTCGTCACTGCTGATCCCGACGTCGGCAAGGCCTGCCGCGCGGACTGCACCCCGGGCTTTTGGCCCGCGCACGAACATTCGGCAGGCCCCCAGCACGTCGAGAAGTTGCTCGCCGATGCCGAAGGAGTCCGCGGCTTCGCACCAGCGCCGCATGCCGTAGGCGGTGGTGGCGATGCAGATATCGGGCTTGGCCGCGATGATCGTTTTCGTGTCCTCGATGAGGGTGATGTCTTCCTGGACCGGCGCGATCTTCAAAGCCGGAGCGTGCAGCACGGAAGCGCCGCGCCGCTCGAGCGCCTCGATCAGGTCACGTGAACGCCGGTGTGAAGTCACTCCGATCCGGAAACCGTCCAGCGGCGCATCGTCGTTTGGTCCAGGGGTGGCCAGCGGCGAGCCTGCATCGATGGAATCAAGGGCATTCAGCGTAGTCATGTGTGTTCTTTCAGGCTTCAAGGAGGGAAGCCGCGAGGAGGTCAAGGTCTGCGGTGGCTTCGGTGTGATCGCGGTTGGCTTCGGCCACGCGGACCACCTCGCCGATGACCAGGACGGCCGGGTTGGTGCAGCCTGCGGCCGCGGTTTCGATGGTGCCGAGTTCGGCGATGGTGGTGCGCTGCCCGGGGCGGTAGCCGCGTTCGACGACGGCCATGGGCATCGCGGGATCCATCCCGGCCCGCCGGAGCCCGGCAGCGAGTTGGGGGAGGGTGCCGATGCCCATGAGGACCACGATGGTCCCGCCGAGTCCGGCCAGGTGCGTGTGTTCCTTCTCGGTCAGCGGTGCATGGCCGGAAACCACGGTGAACATGTGGCTGACCTCGCGGTGAGTGACGGGAATGCCCGCGGCCGCCGGGACCGAGATGGCGCTCGTGACGCCCGAGATGACGCGGACCGGGACCCCAGCCTGCACGCAGGCGCTGACTTCTTCGCCGCCACGGCCGAATACATAAGGGTCGCCGCCTTTGAGCCGGACTACGTTCTTGCCGGTCAACGCGGCGTCCACCATGAGCGTTTCGATGTCGCATTGGGCGACCTTGTGGTGCCCTGGGCGCTTGCCGACATCCACCAGTTCCGCGGACGTCAGTCGCGCCAGTTCCGCGTAGGGGGCAAGCCGGTCGTAGAAGACGACGTCGGCGTCACGCAGCGCGTTGACCGCGCCTATGGTCAGCAACTCGAGGGTGCCGGGACCGCCGCCGACCAGGGTGACGTGCCCGGACTCGCCAGCAGCCGGTTCGCTGGCGACGGGGATCCCCGCTTCCCGGCAGCGTGCGAGCAAGGGCTCCCAGCCGGGCTGGCCGTCGTCGACGGCCGCGACCAGGAAGGGGCGTTCGGGCAGCGGGCCGTCAGAGTCGGCGCCGTCGGGAGTGCTGAGCCGATGGACGACGGCGCCCGCGGCTTCGAAGCGCCGTACGGCTTGCCGCGCGGCGTGGGCCGAGCCTGTGACCAGAACGTCGCGGCCTGTGAGGTCGATGGTGAGCTGCATGGTTTGTGCTCCTTAGTCCTGGCCGCGAACGGGGATCGTGCTGGCGATGAGGACGCCGCCCTTTTCCTCGTGGGTGGCGGGGCGGATTTGGCCGCGTTCGGGGACGAAGGCGATGGCCTCGTCCTTCTGGTCGGGTGCGTTCACGAAGGAACGGAAGCGGCGCAGGCGCTCGGGGTCCTTGAGGGTCTCTGCCCATTCGTCCTGGTAGGTGTCGATGTGCCGGGACATGGCGGCTTCGAGGTCGTCCGCGATGCCAAGGGAGTCGTGGATGATGACGTCTTCGATGTGTTTGAGGCCGCCGTCGAGCTCTTCCTGCCAGCGGGCAGTGCGCTGGAGGCGGTCGGCGGTGCGGATGTAATACATGAGGTAGCGGTCGATGTATTTGATCAGGGTGTCGTCGTCCAGGTCCTGGGCGAGGAGCTGGGCGTGGGCGGGCAGGAAGCCGCCGTTGCCGCCGACGTAAAGGTTCCAGCCCTTGTCGGTGGCGATGACGCCGACGTCCTTGCCGCGGGCTTCGGCGCATTCGCGGGCGCAGCCGGAGACGCCCATTTTGAGTTTGTGCGGACTGCGCAGGCCGCGGTAGCGCAGTTCCAGGTTGATGGCCATGGCGACGGAGTCCTGGACACCGAAGCGGCACCACGTAGATCCGACGCAGGATTTCACGGTGCGCAGGCTCTTGCCGTACGCCTGGCCGGACTCGAAGCCGGCGTCGACGAGTTCCTTCCAGATCTCCGGGAGCTGCTCAAGGCGGGCCCCGAACATGTCGATCCGCTGCCCGCCGGTGATCTTCGTGTAGAGGCCGTACTTCTCGGCAACGCGGGCAATGACACCCAGGCCCTTCGGCGTGATTTCGCCGCCGGCGATGCGGGGGACCACGGAGTAGGTGCCGTCCTTTTGCATGTTTGCCAAGGCGCGGTCGTTGGTGTCCTGCAGGGTACCGCGCCCGGCACCGAGCACGTATTCACTGTTCTGTGAGGCGAGAATCGACGCGATCGTCGGCTTGCAGATGTCGCAGCCCGCGCCGGTGCCGTATTTGGCCAGGATGTCCTCGAAGGAGGTCAGCTCCAGCACGCGGATGGCGTCGAAGAGTTCCTGGCGGGAGAGGCTGAAGTGCTCGCACAGGGCCTTGGAGACTTCGATGCCGGACTTCTTCAGTTCCCCTTCGAGGAGTTTCTTGAGCATCGGGACGCAGGAGCCGCACTGGGTGCCGGCCCGCGAACATGTCTTTAGTTCGCCGAGTTCCTGGACGGGGGCGTTGCCCTCGCAGGAACCGCAGCCGTTGATCGCATCGCGGACGCTGCCTGCGGCCACGTTGTTGCAGGAGCAGAGGATCGCGTCGTCCGGCAGTTCGGTCTCGGGGGCGTCCCCGCCGCCGGCCGCGGTGAGGTAGGCGCCGGGTTCGGCGGGCAGTTCCCGGCCCAGCAGGGGGCGCAGGCTCATGTACGGGGTGGCGTCGCCGACGAAGATCCCGCCGAGGAGGGTCTTGGCATCGTCGGTAGTGACGATCTTCTGGTAGACGCCGCGTGCGGGGTCGGCGTACACGATCTCCAGGGAGTGCTCGGTTGTGGCGAACGCATCGCCGAAGCTGGCCACGTCCACACCGGAGAGCTTGAGCTTGGTCGCGGTGTCGAAACCCGGGAACGTCGCTTGGCCGCCGTGCAGCCGGTCGGCCACGATCTCAGCCATGGTGTTCGCCGGAGCCACGAGCCCCAGGCACATGCCATCGAAGTTCGCGACTTCGCCGATGGCCCAAATGCCGGGGACCGGGGTGGCGCAATGGTCGTTGATGACCACGCCGCCTTTCTTGCCGAGTTCGAACAGCTGTTCAGCGGTGGGGCCGTCCGCGTCGCCTTCCGTTCCGCGGAACAGTTCATCGCGGGGGCGGATGCCGATGGACGCGATAACCATGTCGGCGGGGATGACGCGGCCGTCCTTCATGAGGACGCCGGTGACCTGGCCGTCGTCGGACAATACTTCGGCGGGGTAGGTTCCCGTCAGGACTTCGAGTCCCTTGGCGGTGACCAGCCGGCCCAGTGCCTGGCCTGCGCCTTCGTCCAGTTGGGCGTTCATCAGCCAGCGCGAACCGTTGATGACGGTGGCCTGCGCGCCCAACTCCATGGTGCCCGCCGCTGCTTCCAAGCCGAGGAGGCCGCCGCCGATGGTCACGGTCCGGACGGTCCGGCCAAGCTTCTCCGTGAGTTCGGCGATGGCCTTGTTGATGGCCCAGACGTCGTCGAGGGTGCGGTAGACATGGGCGAGCTCACCGCCAGGGAAGGGGAGCTGTGCCGCGTCCGAGCCGGTGGCCACCACCAGGTGGTCGTAGTCGTAAGTGTTGCCGGCCGCGGTTTCCACGGATTTGGCTTCGGGGTTGATCTTGACCACCCGCTCGCCAGTGCGCAGGGAGATGGATTCGTGCTCCCACATGGACATGTCGCCCAAGGTGAGGTCATAGTCCACATCGGTCAGCGCCTTGCTCAGGGTGACCCGGTCATACGGAACGTGCGCTTCCTCGGTCAGGACCGTGACGTGCCAGCCCTCGAGACCGCGGGTATGCATGGCATCGGCAAAACGGTGGGCCGCAGGGCCTCCGCCGGCGACAACAATACGGCGCTGGTTTTCTGGGGTGGAAGTGTGTCCGGTCACTGGTGGCCTTTCGCATACGCCGCAGAACGTGCTCCGCAACTTGTCACTTCAGACTACGGACGGGCAGTTTCTCCTCAGTTTCCCTTTTGTTTCGTGATCTTAACTTCTGGGTCACGATTGGATGTCGGGACCCGTGAGGTCTCTTTTACGCACCCGACACATTGACTGCATTCGAGTGAAACACTCCCCGCCTACCTTGAAGATATGGCCGCTCGGCGGCCACCGCCTGAAGGAAAGGACAGCATTTGTCCGGCTGCAGGCATAGCGAGAGGGGTTGGCATGACCGTCATTCTGGAACGGGAAGAACAACTGACGAGCGCGCCGACCGAGTCCGGCTGGCACCGTGTATGCCCGTTGGACGAGCTGGAACCGGCTTGGGGCGAGGCGGCGTTGATCGACGGCGTGCAGGTGGCGCTATTCCGCCTCGATGCCGACAATGTCTACGCAGTCGCCCAGCAGGACCCTGCAACCCTGGCCAATGTCATGGCCCGGGGGATCACCGGCTCCCGGGGATCACGCCCCACTATCGCCTCGCCGTTGCACAAGGAGGTCTACGACCTGCAGACCGGTGAGTGCTATTCCAACCCCGGGCTCCGGCTTCCGGCATTCAAGACCCGCATGGTTGACGGCTTCATCGAAGTCGAACTGTAGCCCGGAGCCCCCAGCCGCGCACCGCCGTCGTCCGTCGTGGAGCCGAAGCGCTCAGAGCCCGAGCGCCTCGCGGACATCGGCAAGAATGTGGTCCAAAGTGGTCCGCGCGGCGTGCCGGGTTTCGGCGAGTTCCGCCGCCGAACCGACCGACTTGATGACCTCCAGGTAGCACTTGAGCTTTGGCTCGGTGCCACTGGGCCGGATGATGACGCGGCTTAGGTCCTTGGTCAGGTAGAGGAGGCCGTCCGTCGGCGGCAGTTGCTCGCTTCCCTGGGCCAAATCCACAAAGGTCTCGATGGCGGAACCGCCAAAGGACTCCGGCGGATCGGCCCGGAGCCGGTTCATCATGGCGTCCAGCAAACCAAGGTCCGCCACCCGGATGCTGAGCTGGTCGCTCGCATGCAATCCATGCACCAGGTAGATCTCATCCAAGGTGTCGAAGATCGTCTTTCCTTCGGCGTTGGCCGCCGCCGCCAGTTCGGCGATGAGCAAGGAGGCGGAAATGCCGTCCTTGTCCCTGACGAGTTCGGGTGCAACGCAGTAGCCCAGGGCTTCCTCGTAGCCGTACACAAGTCCCGGCACCCGGGAAATCCACTTGAATCCCGTGAGCGTTTCCTCGTGGGCGAAGCCGGCCGCCGCCGCGATGCGGGAAAGCAGCCGGGACGAGACGATTGAGTTGGCGAAAACGCCCCGTGTTGAATCGCCTTGCCGCACATCCGCGGCGTGCCGGGCCACCACATGTGCCCCAAGTAAGGCGCCCACTTCGTCGCCCCGCAACATCCGCCAAGCACCCGTATCCGGGTCCTGTGCCGCTACGGCCGCGCGGTCGGCGTCGGGGTCGTTCGCCAGCACGATATCGGCACCCAAACGCGCCGCTGCCGCCAAAGCCAGGTCCAGTGCGCCGGGCTCTTCCGGGTTCGGAAAACTGACGGTGGGGAAGTCCGGATCCGGTTCTGCTTGCTCTTCCACGAGTGAGACGTCGGTGAAGCCTGCCGCATTCAGCACAGACACCGCAGTCTCACCACCCACGCCATGCATGGGGGTCAAAACGATCTTCAGTTGACGGGCCGGGAAATTCTCGACGTCGGCGAGGCCGGCCATCGCGGCCTCATACTCCCCGGTGATGGAAGCGGGCAGTTCAGTCCAGCCGGACTCGGCCAGTTGGATGGAATCCAAAGGGCCCACGGCTTCGATGCTTGCCGCGATCTGCGAATCGTAGGGTGCCACGATCTGGGACCCGCGGCCGCTTTCCTCCACGGCCCGGCCGCCCAAGTACACCTTGTAACCGTTGTCCTGCGGCGGGTTATGGCTCGCTGTGACCATGACACCGCCGTCGCAATCAAGCGAACGGACCGCGTAAGCCAACAACGGGGTGGGAAGCGCCGAAGGCATCAGGAAGGTCTCGATTCCCGCGGCCGTGAAGATGGCTGCGGACTCCCGTGCGAAGACGTCCGAGTTGTGCCTAGCGTCATAGCCGACGACGGCGCGCGGCCGCGTTCCCGGGGCAGCCGCCTCAACGGCGTCCTTGAGGAAGGCCGCCAAACCTGCCGCTGCCCGGCGCACCACTACGCGGTTCATCCTGTTGGGACCAGGACCGAGGGCGGCACGGAGCCCAGCGGTACCGAACTGCAGCGTTCCGCTGAAGCTGTCTTCAAGCTGTTGACGGGCCGCGGCGACGCCATTGGAGGCGAGTCCGGCCAGCTCGGACAGCGCTGCCGCAGTGACCGGGTCCGGGTCCTGGGCAGCCCACTCGCCGGCGTCGGATATCAGCTTTTCAAATTCGGCATCGCTCGATGTCATAGGGATAAAGCTATCGTCAAAGGGAATGAATGCCGAGGTCACCGGCTATGTCAGCCGTCACAGTCCGGCCCACGCCACCCAACTGACTCGCATTAGTTGTCGTTATGAGGCGTCTAAACGACAACTAATGCGAGTCAGTTGGGCCCCTGGCGTCAGGGTCGCTGCCGCGTGGTGGTGAGGACGAAGCTCGCCGGGCCGCCTGCACTGAACGCTGCCGCACCCGTGTTCCCCCATTGCGGGAAGAAGATGTCCGAGATGACTACCGAGCCGTCTTGTGTGAAGACCTCCACCGACGAGGAATCCAAGAGGATGCGGAGACGGACCTTGCCGTCCTTCAGGGGCACGGAGGCTTGGTGGTAGGGGCTGAATTTCGGCGAGAAGTTGGAGGTCCCGGCTGCAGAGCGGTCCACTTTGAGGGTCTGGCTTGCGCGGTTGTACGAGATCCGGAGGCCTGCCTTCCCGTCCGCCGAAGCCCGCAGTACCAATCCGGCCTCGGAGGCGCCCGCAACGTCCATTTCGGCGTCGATCAGCTGGGTTCGGGTTCCGAAATCGCCGCCGAGGGGTTCCGTTGAATCGGTGACGGTGAGGTTTTTGCCATGTACTTCACTGGTCTTGGTGTCCGTGAGCGCATCCGCGGCAGCCTGGGCGATGCTCGAATGGAGCTCGAAACGGCTTCCTGTGGCTGCGAGGGTGAGCTGCCGGGGGATGGCCATTGACCCGCGCCATGGCGTGCTCGGGACGGATTGCGCATAGTCCCAGTTCCCCATCCAGCCGAGAAGCACCGGCTTTCCACCAGGAGCCCCGGTGATGGTGTTGGCCGCATAGAAGTCCGCACCATGGTCAAGCCATTGCGATTCCGTCAGCGGGTCGCCCGGCTTTGCCGCGTTTTCCGCCGTGAACCGTGTGCCGTCGAAATTGCCCACGAAGTACTGCATGCCGGAGCCTCCTGCGATGCCTCCCGGGTTGATGCTCAGGATCATGACCCACTTCTTCAGGCCGTTGCCGCCGTCGACGTCCATCTGGAGCAGCTCGGGAACTTCCCAGAGCCCGCCCTGGGCGCCCACTCCCGAGAAGTCGCTGAGGAAGTCCCAGTGCAGCAGGTCGGTGGATTTGAAGAGTTTCACCACCTGGGCGTCAGCTACCACCGTGGTCATGACCCAGTATTTGCCGGGCTCGTACCAGGTAATCTTCGGATCCCGGAAGTTGTTCGACGCCGGATTCAGGCTGAGCACCGGATTGCCCTTGTACTTGGTCCAGGACGTTCCATGGTCCAGGCTGTAGGCCACGGACTGGGCCTGGCTGCCCTTGGGCAGCGCCCCGCCGTCGCCGTACGAGCTGGTGTAGAGGGCTACCAGCGGCGGGTTTCCAGCGGTGCCCAGGCCGGAGGCGTTCTTGGTGTCCGGAACGATGGCGCCGGAAAAGATTTCCTCACTGGCGGAGCCTTCCATGGCTACCGGTTTCTGGGTCCAGTGCACCAGATCCGTGCTGGTGGAATGGCCCCACGACATGTCTCCCCAGAAGTTGCCGTGCGGATTGTGCTGGTAGAACGCGTGATAGGTGCCGTTTTCGTAGACAAGCCCGTTGGGATCGTTGATCCAGTTTTGCGACGCCGTGAGGTGAGCGGCAGGCCGCCAAGGGTCCGATTCGGATGGTGCGGGGGCAGCGGTTCCGACGGCGGTGCCGCCGGCGGATGGCGACGCGTCCGGCATCGGGGTGCAGGAACTCGCGAACATTGCGATGACGGCGGCGACGACGGCGAGTGCCGCCTTGCGAGCGGGCTGGAACGGGCGTTGGGGAGAGTGGAGCATGGGACTTCCTGGGTTGTGGAGCAGGGCGCCCGGGGTGAACCGGGCGCCCCATGTTGCCGGGCAGGCAGCAAATCCCCTGCCTGCCCGGCTGTTTTTGCCTGTGGCCTACTTGTAGAGGCCTTCCCCGCCGACGCGGACGTTGGTGGGGAGGTAGCCGAACGGGCCGAGGCCGTTCTTGCCGAAGCTGCGGTCAACCTGCGTGACGCCACCGGCGAAGTTGATCTTTACCGTAGGGGAGAGGGACCCTCCACGGACTCCGTCAACGTTGTCGATGAAGGACTGCACCAGGCCGCCCGGCTGCACATAGTGCGAGTAGGCCTGGAACTGACGGCCGTTCTGCTGTGCCGACTGGGTGCCGCTCGGGTTGTTCGCCGGCAGGTTCAAGTCGGTCGGCGAGCCGAGCGCGAGGCCCGAGTTGTTCACCGGCTGGAAGTCCGAACGGACACCGTTGCCAACAAAGCCGTAGACGCCGTCGGGACCACGCATGCCATCGGCGTAGGTGAACTGGTGGCTGATCGTGAACAGGTAGTACTTGTTCTTGCCGTTTTCATTCTGGATGAAGATCTGAGGGCGCTCGGTCTGGTCGTTGACGCAGTTGGCGGACAGGATCGGCGGCAGGAAGTGCCACTGGGTCAGGTCCTTGTTGTCTGCGACGGCCAGGCCCACGCTCGCGGTCTGGAACCAGGAACCGGTGGTGGTGTTGACCGTGTTGGTGTTTTCGGCGTGGGGATCGCCTGCCTGGTAACCGAGATCAGCATCGGTGCACTTGTAGGAGCCGCGGTTTCCGGCGGTGTTGCCCTCAAAGACCATGAAGGTCTGGCCCGGGTGGGCCGGGTCTTCGAACGTGTACGGGTCACGGAAGGCGAAGCCGGCGTTCTGGGCCTTGGTCTGGTACAGCTTTCCGTCCGGTTCGAGCAGCTTGGTGTGCTGGAAGCCGTCGAAGGTCACGCCGTTCTGGTCGGCGTGGATGTTGCCGAGGGCCTTGGCAATGACTGCGTCGGGAGCGATCCCGCCTCCGCCCGCGTTGCGCTCTGCACGGTCGTAGAACGTGGTGGCCGTGTAGAACACGTTGACGTGGTCACCCTGCATGAGGCGCGTGGAACCGGACCATTCGGTGTTGCCGATGGAGGTGTTGTCCAGGAACAGGTGTCCGCCGTAGTTCCACTTGTCCTTCGCGGGGTCTGCGTTGGTCTTGCGGAAGAAGTAGCCGATGCGGGCGTTCCAGTGGCGCTGGTCGAAGCCGTAACCCGCGTGGCGATCGGCGACGAGGGAGAAGATGACATCCCAGCCCTTGTAGCTGATCTGGTTGGCGTTCTGGTCGGTCAGGGACCACGTGTCCCAGACCCACACGTCGTCGTTCATGGCCGGGAAGTCCTTCGGGATCTCCGGCATGGTGACGTTGGGGCTCATGGAGTTCTGGCCGGCGGTCACGTTCGGGTTGCTCTGGGCCATGATCTGCTTGGCATCCGCCCGCGTCCACTTGGACGTGAAGTTTGCGGCGGGATCAAAGGCTTGTTGCGTGTGGACCGTCGGAAGCGGGAATCCCGGCGTGGGAGCCGGCATCGTGGTGGCCGGCTTGTCGGCAGGCAGGTTTGCCTGGGCTGCCGGGGATGCCATGAGCACCGTCGCGGCCACACTGGCGGCGGCCGCAAAAGCGGCTACAGACCGCAGGCGTCGGCGTGGCCTGTTGGGGGTTGAGTGAGATTTCATGCTTGCTCTTCTCGCGGAGGTTGGACTACGTGGAATTGGCGCAAGGCCTGGTCCGCACTCCGGCGTTCCCGTAACACCAATGGCGTCGTCGGGAACGCCATCGTGTCGGGTGGACGGGGGATTCTTAGGAAGCCCCCATCCTTCGGTCCGGCACGTCGACTTGCCGGGACCGTTCAAAGCTTGACGTGCGCATGATGCGGTTGCAAGCCGTGTTTCGAGTGCCGTTCCGGGCTCTGGAGCACATGTCAGACATATGTGCGCAAGCGTTTACATTTTTACACCGCGCGCGTGCCATGGAAAGCGCGGCGGGTCAAATGTTTCTGAATAAATCTGATTTATTTGAAAAGTTCACATGCCATTAACGCGGGGGCGAATTGACTTGACAGGAGTCGGAAAATTGCCGTGGGGACGGCTGTCGTTGGTGGGATTCGTGGTCCGGCTGGAGCGGGATACAAAACTGCCCGCGCCGGGGTCCGGCGCGGGCAGTTCGCTCGTTCGAGGGTGGCTATTTGGCCTTCGTGGAGCGGGTTCGCACCAAGGCGGTGACGCCCGCGGCCAGGCCGATGAGGCCGACCGCGAGTCCGAACCAGCCAGCCGTGGATCCTGCGTCGCTGGATGTCGTCGATGCCGCGGCCGACGGCGCCGGGGTCACGGACGGGGAGGACGTGGGAGCCGCCGATGCGGCTGCGTCGCTCGCGGTGGTGACGAACGAGGGAGCCGGGTGCTCCGGTTCAGGCTGCCCCTCAACGGTCTTCTCGTCCCACTTCACCACCGTGCCGTCGGTGTAGCTCTGCGTGGCTGGCAGCGTCACGGTGGTGCCGGCGTCGGGGAGTACACCCACCGAGATCGAGAACGCCTGGTATTCGTTCTGCCCGATCTGGTGTGCGGCGTCCGCGGTCCAGACGACCGAACTGACCGCCTTGGTCACCGTTGCCCCTCCGACCGTGACGGGTTTTGGCAGGGTGGTGGTGACGAGCTCGGCCGTCCAGCCCTCGACCGGCTTCACGGACACAGAGTTGAAGGGCGTATCTGTGGGGAGTGAGACTTCGAGCTTGTTGGTCTTGGCCGTCGGGGACTCGTTGGGAACGTTGAAGGTCAGGTGGGTGTAGCCGCCTGCTGCGGGGTCGTCGGGATTGACGTTGACGTGTGCGGACGCTGCGGAGACGCCGAAGGCGAGCAGCCCGGCGGCCATCGTCGCGGCGCAGGCGGTTTTGAGGGTACGGCGGGAGGAGGTCTTCATGGCAATGATGCCCTTTCACAAAAGAAAAGCGGTTTGGGGACCGGGGCGGACGGAGGTCCGGACCGGTGAAGGCAGCGAGGTGCCGCCTGTCCCTGGCTATATGTGAAAGGGAGAGTCTCAGGCGGCGGGCACCGGGGCTGGCGGGCCGCGCAGGGAAGGAAGCCGAAGGCCGGGAAGGCTGCGTGGATGCACAACCGGGGTCGGGCACGGAGCAGAGGTTCGGAGTGGCTGAATCGCTGTTGGAGCAGGCAGTTGGACCAGCGGCCGCAGCCACGCTGCCAGTGCCCACAGTGCTTGTTCGCCGCGCGCGAGGACCAGGGCCGTGCCCAGGGTTGCGACTGAGTGCGCCCCGAGCATGTGCCAGTCGCTGGCGGCAGCGTGGGCTGAGGCGATGGCGCTTACGGTTTCCGGGGTTGACGCCAAGGGAACATGTCCTGCATGCCCGGACTGCAACGATGCCGCGGTGGACGTTCCGGACAGGGCGCAGAATGCCCAGTGAAGGCAGAGCTGTCCGGCTCCCAGCAGCCCTGCGACGACGGGAAGCGAAAGCCGGGCGCGCGTCAGGATGGCGACAGGGAGGATTGTCAGGGCAGAGAGCGCCGCCAAAATCGCCGGTGCCGGAAGGTTTCCGCCGCCGGCAAGGTGCCCACCCGCGGCCAATCCAAGAATGATCGAGCCGACCAGGCTGGTCCGCAAGAACCGGAAAGGCGCGGATGTCATGATCGGCGGTCCTTCCGGTTCGAGCGCTTGGGGCGGAGAATCACTCAAATTCTACTGCGCTACGAACTCCGGAATGGCCGGGAGCCTGGGCTCCCGGCTATTCGATCAAAGCTTGGCGATGATGTCCGCCAGGAGGCGCGAAATGCGTGCGCCCGCCGTCTGTCCTGCCTCGATGACTTCCTGGTGGCTCAGCGGTACCGGGCTGATGCCGGCGGCCAGGTTGGTCACGAGGGAGATGCCGAAGACCTCCATACCTGCGTGCCGGGCGGCGATGGCTTCCAGAGCGGTGGACATGCCCACCAAGTCCGCGCCGATTCGCTTGGCGTATTGGACCTCGGCCGGAGTTTCGTAGTGCGGGCCGGTGAACTGGGCGTAGACGCCTTCGTCGAGCGTCGGATCCACTTCGCGGGCCAGTCCGCGGATGCGCGAGGAGTACAGGTCCGTGAGGTCCACGAACGTGGCGCCTTCAAGGGGAGAAGCCGCCGTCAGGTTGATGTGGTCGCTGATCAGCACGGGTGTGCCGGGGGTCCAGGCTTCGTTCAGGCCACCGCAGCCGTTGGTCACCACCAGGGTCTGGCATCCGGCCGCCGCGGCTGTGCGTACGCCGTGGACTACAGCGCGGACGCCTTTGCCTTCGTAGTAGTGGGTACGCGCGCCGAGAACGAGGGCCCGCTTGCCTTCCTTGGTCAGGACCGAGCGGATGGTGCCCACATGCCCCTCAACGGCAGGAGCGTGGAAGCCGGGAACTTCCGACGCCGTGAGGGTCGCCGTCGTTTCGCCTATGAGGTCCGCAGCGGCGCCCCAGCCTGAGCCGAGCACGAGTGCGACGTCGTGGGTTTCGACGCCGGTCTCCGCCGCGATGTAGTCGGCCGCAGCTTTGGCGGCCTCGAAGGGGTCTGTATTCATCAGCTCTGTGTTACTCACTGGTACAAACTACAGTGCTGCGCGCGTTGTTGAACAGGGCGCAGTTGGGCAGGTAAGCGGCCTCTACAGGCGTTCTCAGGTGGGGCTTAGTGGCAGGTCCGCCCGCATTAAGTGAGAATGGAACATTGTGACCATGCATCCTGACTTCAGCTCACCACGAATCGCGATCCTGGGCGGAGGTCCAGGCGGATATGAAGCGGCCATGGTCGCGGCGCACTTGGGAGCGAGGGTAACCCTCATCGAGCGCGCCGGACTCGGCGGCTCAGCCGTCCTCACCGACGTCGTACCCTCCAAAACCCTGATCGCGACGGCGGATCTCATGACCCGCGTCGGCGAGGCGGGGGAGCTGGGAGTCAAGTTCGCCGTCGACGGCAGCGATGTGGCGCCGGGCATGCGCGCGGACCTGGGCCACATCAACGACCGTGTCCTGCACCTCGCGCGGGAGCAGTCGGACGACATCCGGGTGGGCCTTGAGCACCTTGGCGTGGAGATCCTGATGGGCTCCGGAAAACTCCTGGACAACCACACCATCGAGGTCATTACCTCGGAGGGTGTCAAGACAATTACCGCCGATGCCATTCTTCTCGCCGTCGGCGCCCACCCCCGCGAACTGCCCACGGCAAAGCCCGACGGTGAGCGCATCCTGAACTGGGCACAGATCTACAACCTCGAGGAACTTCCGGAAGACCTGATTGTCGTCGGTTCCGGCGTCACCGGCGCCGAATTCGCTTCGGCCTACAACGGCCTTGGCTCGAACGTCACCCTGATTTCGAGCCGCGACCAGGTCCTGCCCGGCTCGGACACGGACGCGGCCCAGGTCCTTGAAGGTGTCTTCAAGCGCCGCGGCGTACGCGTCTTGTCCCGCTCACGCGCGGAGGCCGTTGAAAGGACCGACGGCGGTGTTAAGGTGACGCTTGGCGACGGCACCACCGTCTCGGGCAGCCACTGCCTCGTCTGTGTTGGCTCCATCCCCAACACGGCCGGAATCGGACTCGAAGAGGCGGGCGTGGCTGTCACTGAGTCCGGCCACATCAAGGTCGACGGCGTCTCCCGCACCACCGCGCCGAACATCTATGCCGCCGGTGATTGCACCGGAATCCTGGCCCTCGCCTCGGTCGCTGCCATGCAGGGCCGCATCGCTGTTGCGCACTTCCTGGGCGACGCCGTCATGCCGATCAAGCTCCACCAAGTGGCTTCCAACATCTTCACTTCACCCGAAATCGCCTCTGTGGGCGTCTCCGAGGCCGACCTCGAATCGGGCAAGTACCAGGGTGATGTGGTCATGCTGTCCCTGCTGAGCAATGCCCGCGCCAAGATGCGCAACACCAAGGACGGCTTCGTGAAGATCATTGCGCGCAAGGGCTCGGGCACCGTGATCGGTGGCGTCGTCATCGGTCCGAACGCCTCCGAGCTCATCTATCCGATCGCCGTTGCCGTGAAGCAGAAACTGCACGTCGACGACCTCGCAAGCACCTTCACGGTGTACCCATCGCTGACCGGTTCCATCTCGGAAGCGGCGCGGCGGCTGCACGTGCATATGTAGGGCTTGGCTCTCGACTCGCATTCGATCCTGCGACACAGAAAATGCCCCACGACGCGCGAATTCGCGTGTCGTGGGGCATTTTCCGTCGCGTGAAACCAGATCAAGCACTTTGGACGACGATGACGAGTCGGCCGTCGTCGATCCGGTAGAGCACCCGATAATCTCCCGTTCGGACGCGCCACTCGACCCGCCCTGCCAGCTTCTTGGCGCCGGGCGGGCGCGGAGTCTCGGCCAGTAACTCGATGGCTGCTTGGGCTCGGCGGCGGCCCTCGGGAGGGAGCTTGCGCAGTTGCCGAAGGGCCGCTGGCAGGACCGTGATGTTGTAGCTCACGTCAGGCCGAGATCGCATGTGCGTTCCAGATCAGTGGGTCGGCTATTTTGTCAGAGCCTCCTGAGATGCTTTGGGTATGGAAGCGATCGGACACCTCACTACCCGCCAGGCCGCTGCGCCCGGCGGCGGGTTCGTCGTGTTCCATAAGGTGCGCGAGCCGCGGATGGTGACGGCGGCTGCTCAAGCGGCGGGTCAAATGCCGGGGCCGCGTCGGCTCGCTCTGCTGGATCCGCCCGAGGATCGCGACAGCCGTCACGACGGCGGTCGCGGTGGTCCGCAGGGTGTTCTTGAGGGCGCACTCGCGGCGTTGCGCTCGCTGGCACGGACGGCTGTGGACGACGTCGGGACGCTGGGGTTGCAGGACTCCGCCGCGTTTGCCTCAGGCGTGGAGGAACTCTCCCGCACCCTGGACTACTTGCAGCTCGTCGCCGCGGGGCAGTTGCACCGGGTCCGGCAGCAGGAGCCGGCCGGCGGGACCGGCTGGACGACCGGCTGCGGAGCCGACGCCGGGGAGGGCGGTTCCAGCGATGGTCCCCGCAGCGCCGAACCTGAAGCTCGAGCAGCCGGGGCCAGGGTCGACGTCGACGGCGGCGGGCTCGCTGCCGGTGACGCCCGGGCCGCGGTCAGGGAGTTCCGGAACACGGGCGAGCACCTGCGCTCGCTGCTGCGGATCGGCTCGGCGGAGGCCCGTCGCCGCCTTGCCCTGGCGGAGGATCTGCTGCCGGGCCGCTCACTTACAGGTCAAAGGATCCAGCCGCGATATGGGGAAGTGGCCGCGGCCCTGGCCTGCGGGAGCATCGCGGCCCGGCCGGCGACCACCATTACGATGGCCCTGGACCGGGTCCGGCCACGGTGCAGCGCGGAGACAGCCGCGGACATGGAACACGCGCTGACCATGACGGCGGCCGAGAACGACGCCGATTTCCTGGCCAGGATCGCCCGCCGCTGGACCGACGCGATCGACCAGGACGGGGCCGAGCCCAGCGAAGAAGCCCTGCGCCACCTCCAGGGCGCTTTCCTACGTAAACCCAAACACGGTCTGCAGCATCTGGAAATCTTCGCCACCCAGGACCAGTACGAGCACCTGCTCACCGTCATGAACACCGCCACCAATCCCCGGACCCGCACGTCCGCGGAGCCCGGACCCGGGGACCATGCGGTGGACGCGGGCGGCGGAGACGGCGGAGACGACGGGCCGGCAAACGCTCCGACGGACGGCCGGGCGGATGCTCTGCCGGGTGGTTCAGGTGATGATGCCGCGTGCCTGGACCGCCGCACGAGGGCGCAAAAACTCCTGGACGGGTTGCTGGGCGCCTGCAAGATTGCCCTCGCCACGGGTGCACTGCCTGCGGCCGGAGGCCAACGCCCCCAGATCATGGCCACCATCGATCACCGGGAGCTCCTGGCAGCGCTGAAAGACGCGGAGCAGCTCACGTTCCTCGGGCAATCTGGACAAGCCGGGCGCTCCGGCGGGTCGCAACGCGGCACGGGGAGCTTTACGTTCACAGGCCCGGTCCCGGCGGCCACGCTGCGGAAGATCGCCTGCGACGCCGACATCATTCCCGTCGTCCTCGGCGGCGAGGGGCAGGTGTTGGACATCGGCCGGTCCTCCAGGATCTTCCCGGCGCACATCCGTAAGGCCATTACCACCCGGGACAAAGGCTGCGCGTTCCCTTCGTGCACGATGCCGGCCCCGTGGTGCGAAGCCCACCACATCGAGTACTGGTCGCGGGGTGGACCAAGCAGTGTCGACAATGGTGTCTTGCTGTGCAGCCACCACCACCATCTGATCCACAACGAAGAATGGCACATCCAAGTCCAAACAGGCGTGCCCTGGTTCATCCCGCCACCCCACGTCGACCCACGCCAACAACCACGCAAGAACCGCTACTTCCATGTGTGATCGCGCGTGTCGGTGTTACCTGCCTTGAGAGTGTGATGTGCCGGGGCCGATCGACCAGATGGCGACCACGCGCCCGCGAGGTGACCTAGCTGCAATGATGCGCGCGTGGGTGATTATCCAGAAGGGCGACTTGCACGCTCTGGTTTACTAGGGCACATGGGGGATCCGACAGAAAACAAAGATCGCAAACTCAGAGTTGACGGCCTGGTCAACGGACGTGACCTCGGTGGTCTACGGCGTGCAGACGGGACACTTTCTCCGCGAGGCGTGTTGTTCCGGAGCGAGAACGTCGATTGGATCACCGGGAACGGATGGCAACAGATCCATGATGCCGGGATCCGAACCGTGGTGGACCTTCGTCAGCAAGGCGAACGGGACACGGATACCAAGGAACGGCCCAGTTGGCTCACCACAATCCACGTTGATCTTGACGGCCTGGAAAACAAGGAATTCTGGGCCGACTACTGGGACAGCGGTCTGGTGGGCACAGCGATGTATTTCCAGCCGCACCTCGCCGCCATGCCCGAACGGGCCGGCGCCGCTATATCCGCCGTGATCAACGCGCCGGCAGGAGGGGTCCTCTTCCATTGCATGGGCGGCAGGGACCGGACTGGCCTGCTCGCCATGGCTCTGCTTCACGCAATCGGCACAGACCCCGAAGGCATCGTCGATGACTATCTGGAAACCGTCAGGCTAGGCGATGCGCGGGCGGCCAGAGGCGAGCGAAACAACGTCGAACCTAGGCTTGAGGAACTATGCCGGCAACACGGCACAACAACTGAAGGCGCCTTCCGGGATGCCTTGGAAAAATCCGATCTCCACACCTTCCTCGACGCCGCGAAGCTCACCGACAGGGACCGGGAGGCCCTGTTCACGTGGCGCGGCGCGGCAACCCCTACGCCGCAACGCCCTGGAAATGCTTCTCGATAATCCCCTTGATGTCCCCATGGCACCCTCCGCACCCCGTCCCCGCGCGGGTCGCCTTGGAAACTTCCGGCACGGACGAGCAGCCATCCAACACGGCTTCCTCGATGCTCGCGCCGCTGACGCCTGCGCAGCGACACACTGTGCGCTGCGGATCATCATTCGAAGCGGAAGAGCCGAGCTGGTCCGGCCCGTCCAGGCGTAGGAGGAGTGAACGGTCTGCTGGCAACTCGGAGCCGCGTTCGAACAGCATCACGAGCTCCGCGGCCGTGCGCGGCATGCCTACGGTGACGAGTCCTTCGAGCGCGCCGCCCCGCGTCGTCATTTTGACGTAGCGGCCGTGTTCGGGATCGGCCCACTGGGCGACCTGGCGCCGGGGCGTTCCCTCCGAGACACCCACGGACAACAGCTCGTCATCCCACGGCTCAGCGCTGTTGTCGCCAGCGACCGCCAGGTTGATGCCTCGCGCCTTCAACACCACGACGCCGGGCTTCTCCTGCGGCAGCGGTGCCAAGGTGTCGGCAGCGTCCTGGCCGCCTTCGGCAAGAAGGATCAGGTACTCGGCAAGCCACTCGGCCTGCCGCCAACCCGGTCCCACCAGCCCGGAGGGGCCAAGTGCTGTGCGGCATTCGGCGCACTCGGCATCGGCGCAGCGGACTTCGGCGCAGTCCCCGATGGCGAACATGTGCGGCTCGTGATAGGTCCGCAAATGGTGATCCACCAGGATGCCGGTGGCCGCGGGCAGCCCGCAGCCTTCGGCCAGTTCGATCCGGGGGCGCACGCCGCAGGAAAGGACAAGAAGGTCGCCTTCGATCCGCGACCCGTCGTTGAGCACGAGGGCGGAAAACATGCCGTCGGGGCCATTGTGCTCCACCGCCGTGGAACGGGCGTTGCCCACCATGGTGATCCCGCTGTTGCGCAAGCTCGCCGCGAGAACGGCTCCACCGCCGCGGTCGATGTTGCGGCCCAGCGGGAAGGAACCGTTGTGCACCACCGTGGCCAGGGCACCTTCTTCGGCTGCGGCCAACGCCGTTTCAAGGCCGAGTACACCGCCACCGAGCACGATCACGCGCTTGCCGGCAGTCACGGCGTCGCGCAATTGAGCGGCGTCGCGGAGGTCCCGGAGGGCGGTCACCCCTGGAGGGAGGACAGGGTGTGAAGGGTCGGGGTTGATTCCCGTGAGGTTCGGAATGACGGGTCGCGAACCCGTGGCGAACACCAAACGGTCGTAGCCAGGCGTGGTCCCGTCCGAAAGGACAAGCTGCTGGCGTGCGCGGTCGATGCGTTTGACGGTGACACCCAGCCGGACTTCGACGCCGTCCGCCGCCAAATCGGCAGCGTCCGCCATCGCGAGGGCTGCCGCGGTAGTACGACCCACGCCGAGTTCTGCCACCATGACACGGTTGTAGGCCGCTTCGCTTTCCTGCCCGACGACGAGCAGCTGGACAAGGCCGCCGCGCACGGCGGGCAACAGCTCGTCCACCAGCCGGGCTGCGACCGGTCCGAATCCGACCACCACAATTCGCTCGCTCACGATGCCTCCTTGACCTGCGTTGACAAGCCGGCGCCCGCTGGAACAGCCAACTGGCCAGCCAACGCCGATTCGATATTTGGTAGTGCTGCCTTCCGGACCCAGACCGTGCTGGTCTTGAACTCCGGCATGCCCGAGATGGGATCCGTAACCGCTTCAGTGAGCAGGTTGGCGCTGCCGAGTCCAGGGAAATGGAAGGGCAGGAAGACGGTGTCCGTCCGGATGCTGTTGCTGAGCTCCACCCTGCACAGGACCTCTCCGCGTTCGTTGGAGACCCGGACAAAGTCGCCGTCGGTGATGTCCCTGACGGCCGCCGTCGCGGGGTGGATCTGCAAGAGCGCCTCCGGCTGCGCGGCGGCGAGTTCGGCCACGCGGCGGGTCTGGGCGCCCGATTGGTAATGTTCCAGCAACCGCCCGGTGACAAGCGTCAGCGGGTCAGGATCAGAGCCGACGACGGCGGATCGCCGGGACCGCGTCCGCGGTGCCACCGGGACCATCACCGCGCGTCCGCTGGCGTGCGCGAAACCGTCGAGGAAGAGTCGCGGCGTTCCCGAACTACCGGTGGGATAAGGCCAGTAGGCAGCCTCTCCTCGATCCAGCATGGCGTAGTCGATTCCGGAGTAGTCGGCCAGGCCGCCCGCCGAGGCGAGCCGGAGCTCCTCGAAGACGGTCTCGGGATCGTCGCTGAACGTGGACGGAGCGTCGAGCGATTCGGCGAGCCGGGCCATGAGCCACAATTCGCTGCGGACGCCGGGGGGAGGGGTGAGCGCCTTACGACGGCGGAGCACGCGGCCCTCGAGGTTGGTCAGGGTACCTTCTTCCTCGGCCCACTGGGTGACCGGGAGGACCAGGTCGGCTTCCAGCGCCGTCTCGGACATGAAGAAGTCGCAGACAACCAGGAAGTCCAGGCTCCGCAGGCCCTCGATCACCGCGCCGGCGTCAGGGGCTGACACCGCCACGTTGGCGCCGTGCACGAAGAGGCAACGGACGCCGTCGGGCTGTCCCAAAGACTTCAACAGCTCCACGGCGGGAAGACCGGGGCCGGGGATGAGTGATTCGTCGACGCCCCACACCTTGGCGACGTGGGCGCGGGCGGCGGGATCGGTGATCTTGCGGTAGCCGGGGAGCTGGTCGGCCTTTTGGCCGTGCTCGCGGCCGCCCTGGCCGTTTCCCTGGCCGGTCAGTGTGCCGTAGCCGCTGCGGGAGGATCCCGGCAGGCCGAGGAGGAGGCTGAGGTTGATCGCGGCGGTGGCGGTGTCCGTGCCGTCGACGTGCTGTTCGACGCCGCGGCCGGTGAGGATGTAGCTGCCGCCGCGCCGGGCGCCGTCGGCGAGGCGGCGGGCGGTTTCCCGGATGAGTGTGGCGGGCACGCCGGTGATTGACTGGACGCGCTCCGGCCAGAAAGCGGAGAGGCTACGAACTATCGCCGGGTACCCGGTGGTGCGATCCTCGAGGTATTCGGCGTCGGCGAGGCCTTCGTGGACCACCACGTGGGAGATACCCAACAGCAGGGCCAGGTCTGTTCCGGGGGTCGGCTGCAAGTGGATGCCGCCGCCGTCGCCGGTGAATGCGGCCGTCGCGGAACGGCGGGGATCGGCCACGATCAACCCGCCGGAATCGCGCGCGCCCTGCAGGTGCTGGACGAATGGTGGCATGGTCTCGGCGACGTTGGAGCCGAGAAGGAAAATGACGTTTGCCGAATCGAGGTCTTCCACGGGGAACGGGAGGCCGCGGTCCACACCGAACGCGCGGTTTCCGGCCGCCGCGGCGGAGGACATGCAGAAACGTCCGTTGTAGTCGATGCGCGAGGTTCCCAGCGCCAAGCGGGCGAACTTGCCCAACTGGTAGGCCTTCTCATTGGTGAGTCCGCCGCCGCCGAACACTCCGACGGCGTCGGGCCCGTACTGCTCGCGGGTCTGCTTGACGGCGCCGGTGACCAGCATGAGTGCCTGGTCCCACGTGACTGGCCGGTGGACGCCGTCGGACCCTTTGAGCATGGGTTCCGTGACGCGTCCGGTGTGGTTCAACAACGACGCCGATGTCCAGCCCTTGCGGCACAGCCCGCCCCGGTTGGTGGGGAAGTCGCGGCCGGACACGTCCAGGAGCGGAAGTGCCTTTGCCGCGGGAGCGGGGTCTGACCCCGGCTGCGCCGAGGGCGCCGCCGGGGTCAGGGTCATGGCGCACTGCAGCGCACAATACGGGCAGTGGGTGTTGGCGCCATTGGGCATATTAGATGTGTCCCATCGCGGTACGGTTGGCCTTCCGGAGGTAGCAGACCCAGCAAACGATGAGCATCAGCACGTAGGCGCCGACGAAGCCATAGAACGCGGGGGTGTAGGAGCCGGAAGCGCTGGATGCATTGAGTACCTGGGGGATGACGAATCCGCCGTAGGCGCCGATCGCCGAGATCAGGCCGAGCGAGGAAGACGCAAGGCGTGCCGTGCTGGCGGCGCTCGCACCGGAGCGCGCTGCGCGGCTGGAGGTGGCGAAGATGACCGGAATCATGCGGTACGTCGCGCCGTTTCCGAAGCCGCTCGCCGTGAAGAGGAACAGGAACAGGACCAGGAAGAGCCAGAAGTTCTTGAGCGGAAGGGTCCAGATCATGGTCAAGGTGATGACGGCCATCGCTGCGAACGCCGTGACGGTCATGCGGGCTCCGCCCATGCGGTCAGCCATGCGTCCACCGTAGGGGCGGGCGAGGGAACCGACCAGCGGGCCAAGGAAGGCGAGCGAGAGGACAACCGCGCCGAGGTGCATGGAGGAGAAGGCCGGGAAGTAGTCCTTGATGAGCTTGGGGAAGACTCCGGAGAAGCCGATGAACGAGCCGAAGGTACCGATGTACAGGAAGGCCATGATCCACAGGTGCGGTTCCTTGAGCGCGGCGATGGAGCCTGCGACGTCACCCTTGGCGCTGGTGAGGTTGTTCATGTACTTCCAGGCGCCGAACGCGGCGACGAGGATGAGCGGAATCCAGATGAGGCCGGCCATGGGGAGGTTGACCGTACCGGCGGCCAGGAGGGTGACGGCGATCGGAACGATGAGCTGCGCGACGGCGGCACCAAGGTTTCCGCCCGCGGCGTTCAGGCCCAGTGCCCAGCCCTTTTCACGGGCGGGGTAGAAGAAGGTGATGTTTGCCATCGAGCTGGCGAAGTTGCCGCCGCCGAAGCCTGCAAGGCCCGCAACCAGCAGCATGACGCCGAAGGGGGTGCCGGGGTTTGAGACACAGAGGGCGAGGCCCGCCGTCGGGATCAGCAGCAGGAGGGCCGAGACGATGGTCCAGTTTCGGCCGCCGAATCTCGGGACCATGAAGGTGTACGGGATGCGCAGTGTGGCACCGACCAGGCTGGGGATCGAGATGAGCCAGAAGATCTGGTTGGTGTCGAACTTGAAGCCTGCTGCCGGGAGCTGGACGACGACGATCGACCAGAGCTGCCAGACGACGAAGCCGAGGAACTCGGCGAAGATGGACCAGTACAGGTTGCGCTTGGCGATGGAACGGCCAACGGCGTCCCACTGCTCCTTGTTCTCTGCATCCCAGTTGGCAATCCAGCGGCCAGGGCGGTGTTCAAGCTCGGGGACGAGGGCGGTGGGCGCCTGCTCGTTGGTGAGGATTTCGGTGCTTCGGTCAACTGTCACGGAGTGCCTCCTTTGTGGGGACGTTGTCCTTACACGTTAGGTACGGCGCGTTTCGCGGACCGTCGCGGTTTGTAAACGTGCTGTGACATTCACCTATCGGAGGGGGTCACCACTGCGTGAGGCGATGGTGAGGTTGTTGTGGCGCGGACCACAGAGTGAGACTTTTCCGGGCGTCCGCATCTTGGACTTGATTGTCCATTTGGTGGATACCGGGAACTATTATTGAACTCTCAATAATCTGCCGGCAGGCTCAGCGACGCCGGGCCGGCGTGAACGAAAGCATCCACTACATGTCTTCCATCGCTGAATCCAAGGAAAGCGAGTCAGTCAAGCCGGTCAACTCGCGGGGCCGGGTGATCTTCGCCAGCCTCATCGGAACGTCCATCGAGTTCTACGATTTCTACGTTTACGCCACGGCAGCTGTGCTCGTCTTCCCTAAACTCTTCTTCCCGACGGCGGACGAGACCACCCAGCTGTTGAGCTCCTTCGCGGTGTTCGGTGTCGCCTTCGTCGCCCGACCGCTCGGCTCCATAGTTTTCGGCCACTTCGGTGACAAATTCGGTCGCAAGGGAACCCTGGTTGCGTCCCTCCTGACCATGGGTATTGCCACGTTCCTGATCGGTTGCCTCCCCACGGCACAGGTCCCGGGCTGGACCTTCCTGGCTCCCACATTGCTGGTTGTGCTGCGGTTCGCCCAAGGCCTGGCCCTCGGGGGAGAGTGGAGCGGCGCCGCGCTGCTCGCAACGGAGAACGCGCCGGCCAATAAACGCGCCATCTATGGAACATTCCCGCAGATGGGTGCGCCGATCGGCTTCATCCTGGCCAACATCATCTTCCTGGTCTTCAGCTACACCTTGACTCCCGAGGCCTTCGCCGCCTGGGGCTGGCGCGTGCCGTTCCTGCTCAGCGCCGTCATGGTGATCCTTGGCCTCTACGTGCGCCTCAAGCTCATTGAAACTCCCGCATTCACCAAGGTGCTGGAGTCCAACGAAGTGGCCAAGCTGCCCATCGGACGCGTGTTCAAGAAGAGTTGGCGCCCGCTGATCCTCGGTACCTTCATCATGCTTGCGACGTACGTGCTGTTCTACCTCATGACCACGTTCACCCTGACCTACGGCACCAAACCAACCCTGGTGGGCGCCCAAGCCGCTGCGGTGAAGGCCGGAAAGCCCATGACCGACGCGGCTGCCGCGGCGTTCGTACCAGGCCTGGGTTTCAGCCGGAACGACTTCCTCTGGATGCTGATTGCCGGCGTCGTCTTCTTCGGCATTTTCACCCTGGTGGCCGGTCCGCTGGCCGAAAAGTATGGCCGCCGCAAGATGCTCCTGGCCGTGACCGCGGGAATCCTGGTATTCGGCTTGCTCTTCGTGCCGTTGTTCAGTGGCGGCTTTGTTGGCACCATGGCGTTGCTGATCATCGGCTTCTCGCTGATGGGCCTTACCTTCGGCCCCATGGGTGCGCTGCTTCCGGAACTGTTCCCGACCAACGTCCGATACACCGGATCCGCCGTCAGTTACAACATGTCCAGCATCCTCGGCGCGGCTGTGGCTCCGTTCATCGCGGTCTGGCTCTGGGAGTCGGCCAAGGGCAGCACGGTCCTGGTGGGTGTCTACCTCAGCGCCATGGCGGTACTGACGCTCGTGGCCCTGTTCCTGTCCAAGGAAACCAGGGACACGGATTACGAAAACAACGTAGCTTGAGCTTGAATTAACAGGCTCGGGTTAAATGACTCCGGCCCCGCACCCATGGTGCGGGGCCGGAGCTCTTTAATTGGGCCCACGCTGCCCGGGTTCCCTGGCCGAGCGAAGCGAGGCTAGGGAGCCAGTGGGTGGGCCCACGCTGCCCGGGTTCCCTGGCCGAGCGAAGCGAGGCTAGGGGGGCAGTGGGGACTAGTCTTCGATTGTCGCGATGACGGCGCCCGCGGAGACGGTCTCGCCTGCCTTTGCCACCAAGCCATGAATGGTGCCGGCTTTGTGGGCGGTGAGGGGCTGTTCCATCTTCATGGCTTCGAGGACCACGATCAGATCGCCTTCTGCAACCACGTCGCCGGCGGCTACTGCCACCTTGACGATGGTGCCCTGCATCGGCGAGGTGAGGGCGTTGCCGCCCGCGACTGCGGCTGTGGCGCCCGCAGAGCGGGAACGCTTCTTGACCTTGGCGCCCTTGGTGCCCGCGTTGGCGACAGAGGAAACCGAGCCGAGAGTCGCCGGAAGGACAACTTCCAGCCGCTTGCCGCCAACCTCGACGACGACGCGCTGGCGCTCACCGGCGTCGGCGGCTTCTGTTCCGGTTCCGGTAGGCGTCCACGCGGGGACGTTGTTGACGAACTCGGTCTCGATCCAGCGGGTGTGCACCTTGAACGGGCCTTCGGCCGGAGCGAACGCGGGATCGGTCACCACTGCGAGGTCGAAAGGAATGACGGTGGGGATGCCTTCAACCACCATTTCCTCAAGGGCGCGGCGGGAACGCTGGAGGGCCTGTTCGCGGGTAGCGCCGGTGACAATCAGCTTCGACAGCATGGAATCGAAGTTCCCGCTGATGACGTCGCCCTGCTCGACGCCGGAGTCGATGCGGATGCCCGGACCCGTCGGGTTCTTCAGGGTGCTGATGGTTCCCGGTGCGGGCATGAAGTTGCGGCCCGGGTCTTCGCCGGTGATGCGGAATTCGAAGGAGTGGCCGCGGACCTCGGGATCGCCATAGCCGAGTTTCTCGCCACGGGCGATGCGGAACTGCTCGCGGACCAGGTCGAGGCCTGTGACTTCCTCCGAAACGCAGTGCTCCACCTGAAGACGCGTGTTGACTTCGAGGAACGAGATGATGCCGTCCTGGCCCACCAGGAATTCGCACGTTCCAGCGCCGAGGTAGCCTGCCTCTTTCAGGATGGCCTTGGAGGACTCGTAGAGGCGCTCGTTCTGCTCCGGGCTCAGGAACGGCGCGGGGGCCTCTTCCACAAGCTTCTGGTTGCGGCGCTGGAGGGAGCAGTCGCGAGTGGACACCACAACGACGTTTCCGTAGGCGTCAGCGAGGCACTGGGTCTCGACGTGGCGGGGGGAATCCAGGAAGCGCTCGATGAAGCACTCTCCGCGGCCGAAGGCGGCAATGGCTTCACGTACTGCGGACTCGAAAAGCTCGGGGATTTCCTCGATGGTGCGGGCCACCTTGATGCCGCGTCCGCCGCCGCCGTAGGCGGCTTTGATGGCGATCGGGAGCCCGAACTCCTTGGCGAAGGCCAGGATCTCGTCAGCGGACTCGACCGGGTCGGCCGTACCGGGAACCAAGGGGGCGCCGACCTTTTCGGCGATGTGGCGGGCCTGCACCTTGTCGCCCAATGCGGAGATGGCGTCCGGGGACGGGCCGATCCAGGTGATGCCGGCGTCGATGACCTTGGCGGCAAACTCGGCGTTCTCTGCGAGGAAGCCATAGCCCGGGTGGATGGCGTCCGCACCCGACTGCTTGGCGACGTCGATCAACTTGTCCATCACGAGGTACGACTCGGCAGCGGTGTTGCCGCCCAGTGCGTAGGCCTCATCTGCCAGCCTGACGTGCAGGGCGTCGCGATCGGGGTCTGCGTAGACGGCCACGGATGCGATGCCTTCGTCCCGGGCTGCGCGGATGATGCGGACCGCGATTTCGCCTCGGTTGGCGATCAAGACCTTGGTGAGAGGGCTGGAAATGGGCTGCGCCGGATTAGCTGACAAGTTGACTCCTTCTGTCCTTCAGGGAGCCTAGCGTGATTTTGAGGGTTCCGCCCATATTGATGGGGGATTCCGTGTGTGAGACGGCCTGTCTTTGTAGGGTTGCTACAAAGGCCGGAAATTGGCCGCCGCGCTGGCGACCTGGACCGCCGCTATTCGCTGCCCGCTTCGGAGCCGTTGTGGGTCCAGAGTTCGGTGATCCCGACGTTCGCTTGTCCGAGCAGATCGCGAAGGGTCGAGATGGAGAGCCCGACGACGGCGTGCGGGTCGCCGTCGACCTTGCGGATGAAGGCCCCGCCCAAGCCGTCGATCGTGAAGGAACCGGCGCAGTGCAGGGGCTCGCCGGTTGCGATGTAGGCGTCGATGTCCTTCTCGCTCATCTCCGCAAAGTGGACCTCTGCGCTGGACACCGCACCGACCGTTGCTCCGGTGCCGACGGCCGTCTCGCCGTCGTTCATGTCCGCTGCGGTTTCGCGGCAGTCCACGAGCCAGTGCCCGGTGTGGAGGACGCCCTTGGAGCCGCTCATGCGCAGCATTCGTTCCTTGGCAATGTCTACTGTGTACGGCTTACCGTGCGATTCGCCGTCGAACTCGAACACGGAATCGCAGCCGATCACCAGGGCCCCCTCGGCGTCGGGCAGGGAAGCGACAGCCTCGGCCTTGGCGCGGGCAAGGAGGAGGGCGGTGTCATGCGCATCGGTGACGCCGTACCGGGCTTGCACGGCGTCCTCGTCCACGTCCGAGACGAGTACCTCGTGGTGGATGCCGGCCTCCGTGAGGAGCTTGGTGCGGGCGGGGGACTGGGAAGCCAGGATCAATCGGGTCACGGCTCAAGCGTAGTACGCGCCGCCTTCCTCCGACGCTCGCTCACTTATATGGGTGTTTGGCCGGACGCTCGCTCACCTGGGTGAGCGGGCGTTTGGGTAAAGGGCCTTAAAGGTGAGCGGGCGTCGGTTCTGGACACAGAACCGACGCCCGCTGATAGGCAACCAGGCGCTTAATGGACCAGCTCCTTGGCCCCGCCCGCCGCCGTCGTGCGCTGCAGCTTGGCGCCCTCGACGTCGACGTCGGGCAGGACCCGGGACAGCCACCGCGGCAGCCACCAGGCTTTCTCGCCCAACAGGTACATCACGGCCGGAACAATGGTCATCCGCACCACGAACGCATCCACGAGCACGCCGAACGCCATCGCGAAACCGAGAGGCCGGACCATGGTCAGGTGGCTGAAGATGAAGCCGGCGAACACGCTGACCATGATGATGGCGGCGGCCGTGACCACAGCTGCGGCATGGCTGAAGCCGCTTCGGACTGCTTGTTTCGCGTTCTCGCCATGCATGAACGATTCGCGCATGCCCGATGTGATGAACACCTGGTAGTCCATGGCCAGACCGAACAGCACACCAATGAGGATGATCGGCAGGAAGCTCAGCACGGCTCCGGGATTGGGCACGTCGAACACGGTGCCCAGCCAGCCCCACTGATATACGGCCACCACGGCGCCGAACGCTGCCGCGAGCGAGAGCAGGAAACCGCCGGTGGCGAGCAGCGGGACGACGATCGAGCGGAACACCAGGAGCAGGAGGACCAGCGAGAGCCCGACGACGATCGCCAAGTACGGCGGCAAGGCGGCACCGAGCTTCGCGGAGACGTCGATGTTGCCGGCCGTCTGCCCCGTCAATCCGATGGTGGCGCCTGTGGCCCGCTGGATTTCGGAACCCTTGCCCCGCAGTTCCGAGACCACCTGGACGGTGCTGGCGCTCGCGGGCCCGTCCTTGGGGATGACCTGGAAAACGGCCGTGCGGTGATCCTGGCTGAGGGCTACCGGAACGGCCGCCACGACGTTGTCGACACTGCGCAGCTTGTCCGCGACGTCGAACTGCTTCGTCTTGGCCTGATCGTCGCTGAGCCCGTCCGGGAAGGTGCCGACAACCACGATGGGACCGGTCATTCCCTCGCCGAAGCTGGTCCGGGTGAGGTCGTACGCCTTGAACGCTTGCGAATCGACCGGCTCCGAACCGCCGTCGGGCAAAGCGAGGCGCAGCTGGGAGGCCGGGAGGGCCAGCACCCCGAGCAGCACGACGCCGGCAAGCAGCGAGACCACCGGATGCCGGGTCACAAGCCCGCCCCAACCACGGCTGCTTCGCTGCTGGTCCGCCGCGCGGTCCGCCGAGGCGTGGTCAGGCTCGGCGTTGTGGCGCTCTGCCTTGGCCCAGGCCCGCTTAGAGATCAGTTTGCGGCCCACCAGCGAGAGGACTGCCGGAGTCAGAGTGAGGGAGACGACGACGGCGACTGCCACCGTCGCGGCGGCCGACAGGCCCATGACCGCAAGGAATGGCAGCCCGGGAACCACCAGTGCCGCAAGCGCGATGACGACAGTGAGGCCGGCGAAAAGGACGGCGTTGCCTGAAGTGCCGGTGGCGAGGGCCACTGATTCCTCGGCGTCCATCCCCGAAAGCAATTGCCCGCGGTGGCGGTTGACGATGAAGAGCGAGTAGTCGATCCCGACGGCGAGTCCCAGCATGAGCGCGAGCATCGGGGAGATGGAACTCATGTCAATGACGCCGGTGAGGGCAAAGGTACCGCCGACGCCCACCGCCACGCCGATGATCGCCATCAGCAGGGGAAGGCCGGCGGCGACGAGCGTTCCCAGCATCACAATCAGGGCAATGGCCGCGACGGCGATACCGATGATTTCGGAGACACCGAACAATTGGGAGACGTCCTCGGTGATTTCCTTGCTGGCCAAGGCTGTGACGCCTGCCGAGGAGACCCCATGGACAATGTCCTGGACTTGCTGCCGGACGGCGGGGGTCAGGCCATTGATCGAGGTCTTGAACTGGACCTGTGCGATCGCCGCTTTACCGTCCGTGGAGACAAAGCGCATCCCTTGGGAAGCGGTCACTTGGCGTTTGGCCAGGGCGAGGGTGGCGGCGCCGTCGGCGGCTTGCTTCTGGCCGGCATCGAGCTTCTGGCGTCCGGCCAGGAGTTCGGCCTGTTGAGGGGCAAGTTGGGCCTGGATCTGCGCCGCGGGCATACCGACGGCGGTCATTTGCTGCTCGGCGGCCTTGAGTTGGGCATCGCCTGCGTCGAGCGTGGCCCGCGCCTTGTCCAGCTCAGCTTGCCCGGCGGCAGCTTTCTGTTCCCCGGCAGCAAGATCGGACGGTGCCTTGTCCAGGGCGGCTTGGGTCGTGAACGGGTTGACCGTTGACTGCACATCGGGCAGTTTTTCCAGCTGGGCGAGGGCCGACGCAATGGCGTCCTTGCCGGCTTGGTTGAATCCGGCGTCGCCGGCTTCGAAGACGATCCCTGCGGAACCGCCCGAGGAGGCAGGAAGGTCCTTCTTGAGTTTGTCCAGCATCTGCTGGGTCTCAGTGCCGGGGATCTGGAAATTGTTGGACATGGTGCCGTGGAAGGCAGCGGCAGAGCCGCCGACGGCCACGAGCACTGCCAGCCAGAGGGAGATCACCAGCCAGCGGTGACGGTAGGAGAACTTGCCAAGGCGGTAGAGCAGGAGTGCCATATCGGAACCGATCTGTCGGTGTGTGGTTATGCCGAGTGTTGGGAGTCTGCCGCGGGCTGAGGGCTGTGCGCCGACGGGGTTTGAGGGGCGGGTGCCGTGAAGCCTGAACCGAGCAGGCCAATAGCGTCGATCAAGTGCTGCCGCAAGCTCGCGAGGGATTCAGCGGATAGATCCGGGCCGTGTTGTTCGAACCAGACGCTCATGGCTGCCTTGCCGCAGGAAATGATGGACCCTGCCAGGGCCCGCAGATAGAGCTCGTTGACATCCGGGCCGAGGCGACGACGGGCAGCGTCGATGATCTGAGTGGTGCAGTGGTCCCAGGCTTCCAGTTCGGAACGCACCAAGGCACGGTTGTCGTGGGTGAGGCTGAAGAGTTCGGCCATGGGTGAAACCGTCATAGGGTCAGCCAGCGCCGTGAGGGCGGCCCGGGCGGAATCGAGGATGGGTTCGTCCGAAGGGCGCAATCGGAACTGTTCCAAGGCATGGTCCAGGAAGCCTTCGGTCACGGACGCCAAGGCTGCTTCGAGGCTGGGGAAGTAGTTGAAGAAGGTGCGCCGGGATACGCCGGCTTCTTCCGCGATGTCTTCCACGGTGAAATTGCCGGCCCCCTTGCTGCGCAACACGGCGAGGGCCGCGTCGGCGATCGCTTGGCGGGTGGCCAGTTTGTTCTGTTCGCGGCGCGACGGGAGGGCGATAGTGTCGGAAGGCGTCACATAGTTACACTAAGTGCAACTTTGCACTCAGGGCAAGTTAAATCTCCGGTGGGGTCTCGTGTTCCTGGGGCGCGGCCGACGTCGCGGTCTGCGTGGATTGCTGGGTGGGCTGTTGGGCTGCCGCGCTGGTGAGGTAGATCGACTGGCCTGTGGCGCCTGGCTCGCCTTCGGCCAGGGGAATGGCGAAAACGGCAGTCCCGTAGGCGCACACTTCGGTCCAGTTGCCGCCCATCTCGGACGTGTCGAAGCGCATGGCGACGATTGCGTTGGCACCGCGCTGCTGTGCCTCGTTGACCATGCGGGCCATGACTTCCTGGCGGCTCTCATAGAGCGCCTTGGTCATTTCGGGCAGCTCGCCGCCGCCGAGGGAACGGAAGCCGGCCATTACCTGGGCGCCGATATCCCGTGAGCGGACGGTGAGGCCCATGACTTCGCCGAAGACGGCGTCGATCTTGTGGCCCGGAATCTTGTTTGAGGTGACTATGAGCATGGACAGAGCCTATCCAGAATCCACCCCCGTTAAAAGGACAAATCCCCGGGGCATTTTGAACTGGCCCCCCGGGGATTTGTCCGCGCGACGATGTGCCGTCGCTAGGCCTTGGCGCCAGCGAGCTCGCGGGTCTCCTCGGATGCCTCCGGGGACTCACCCTCGGCCGCGAATGCCGTTCCCTTGCGGGGCGCGTTGTAGAGCGATTCGTCCAGGATTCCCTGCCGCTTGGCGACGATGGCCGGAACCAGCGCCTGTCCTGCCACGTTGACGGCCGTGCGGCCCATGTCCAGGATGGGGTCGATCGCCAGGAGGAGTCCGACGCCGGCGAGCGGCAGTCCCAGCGTGGAAAGTGTCAGCGTGAGCATGACGACGGCGCCCGTGGTGCCTGCAGTTGCCGCGGAACCAAGGACGGAAACCACCACGATCAGCAAGTACTGGCTGAAGTCCAGGTTGATGCCGAAGAACTGGGCAACGAAGATCGCGGCGACGGCCGGGTAGATGGCGGCGCAACCGTCCATCTTGGTGGTGGCGCCGAGTGGCACGGCGAAGGACGCGTAACCCTGGGGGACGCCCAGGTTGCGTTCGGTGACGCGCTGCGTGAGCGGCAGCGTGCCGATCGAGGAACGCGAGACGAATGCCAACTGCACGGCGGGCCACACGCCCGAGAAGTACTGCTTGACGGACAGTCCATGGGTCTTGACCAAGATGGGGTAGACGACGAACAGCACCAGGGCGAGGCCCGCGTAGATGGCCACCGTGAACTTGCCGAGCGAACCGATGGTATCCCACCCGTAGACGGCCACTGCGTTGCCGATCAGGCCGATGGTGCCCAGCGGGGCAATGCGGATGATCCACCAGAGGACCTTCTGGATGACGGCCAGGGCGGAAGCGTTGAGGTTCAGGAATGGTTCGGCCTGCTTGCCCACCTTGAGGGCTGCGACGCCGACGGCGATGGCGATCACCAGGATCTGCAGCACATTGAAGGTGATCGACGTGCTGGCGACGCCGTCCGTGACGGTGGTGCTCGCTCCCAGCCCCAGGAAGTTCTTGGGGAAAAGACCTGTCAGGAACGCCCACCAGTCGCCGGTCTTTCCGGCGTACTCGGCCTTCTTGGTGATGCCGGTGCCGGAGCCAGGCTGCAAGAGCACTCCAAGTCCGATGCCGATCGTCACGGCGATGAGTGACGTGATGGCGAACCAGAGCAGGGTGTTCCATGCCAATTTCGCGGCATTGGACACTTGGCGCAGGTTCGCGATGGAGCTCACCACGGCGGTGAAGATCAAGGGCACGACGGCGGTCTGCAGCAGCGAGACGTAGCTCGAGCCGATGGTCTGCAGCGTGGCGCCGAGCCCGTTGGGAGCTTTCGTGGTGCTGCCGGTGGCTCTGGCCAGGAGGCCGAGGGCCAGGCCGATCACGAGGGCCGCGATGATCTGGACGCCGAAGGACGTTGCCCACTTGGGAAGCCGGGACGAAGTCTTTCCGGCGGAAGTCAAAGTGTTGGATGAATTGCTCACCGGAACAAACTGGGCCCCGAAAAATACCACCGCGACCCGACGTTGAGAAATGTTACGGTCTCACATTCGACCCACTCCCAAAAAAGGCCCGCGAATTCGCCGCCAATTTACCCATTTATGAAGTTATTCCCGGACAGAATGTGGGGAATGTCTCGTACGTCTCAGCCCATCTGACTCGCATTTGTTGTCGTTATGAGCCTCCAAAACGACAACAAATGCGAGTCAGTTGGGTCACCCGAGCAGCGCCCGGCGAAGCGTATCCAGGCCGACAGAGCCGATGTTCAGGGCATCCGTGTGGAAGGACTTCAAGTCGAATCCGTCGCGGCGTTCGAGTTCAGCCCGGATTTCTTCCCACAGCCGTTGCCCCACCTTGTACGACGGAGCCTGCCCCGGCCATCCGAGGTAGCGTGTGAATTCGAACTGGAGCTGGCCCGCGCTGATGGGGAGGTTGGCCTTGAGGAATTCGAAGCCCTTGTCCGATGTCCAGGTGCCGCTGCCCCAGCGTTCCGGAACTTCCAGCTCGAGGTGGACGCCGATATCGAACACCACGCGGGCCGCGCGCATGCGCTGCATGTCCAGCATGCCCATGTGGTCGCCCGGGTCCTTGAGGTAGCCGAGCTCGAGCATGAGCTTTTCTGCATAGAGTGCCCAGCCTTCGCCGTGCCCGGACACCCAGCAGACGTTCCGCCGCCAGTTGTTGAGGAACTCGCGGCGGTAGACGGCGGTGGCCACCTGGAGGTGGTGGCCGGGGACGCCTTCGTGGAACACTGTGGTGGTTTCGGCCCAGGTGGTGAAGGTATCTTCGCCGGCGGGGACGGACCACCACATGCGGCCTGGCCGGGAGAAGTCGTCCGAAGGGCCCGTGTAGTAGATGCCGCCTTCGTCCGTGGGGGCGATGCGGCATTCGAGCGTCTTCATGATGTCCGGGATGTCGAAGTGGACGTCGGCCAATTCGGATACTGCCCGGTCGGAGAGTTCCTGCATCCAGGCTTTGAGGGCGTCGGTGCCCTTGATTTGCCGTGCGGGATCGTTGTCGAGGATGGCTTTGGCTTCCTCGATGGACGCGCCGGGCTTGATTTGCTCGGCCACCTGTTCCTGTTCGGCAATGAGCCGCTCGAGTTCCTGCACGCCCCAGGCGTATGTTTCCTCGAGGTCCACGGTTGCGCCAAGGAACAAGCGTGAGGCCAGTGCGTAGCGTTCGCGGCCCACGGCGTCCTTTTCGGGAGCAAAGGGCAGAAGTTCCGCTTCGAGGAAGGCGGCAAGACGCAAGTAAGCGGAGCGCGCGACGGCGGCACCGGCGTCGAGCTTTTCCTGCAGTTCCGCCGGCAGCGGCTGGCCGTCGATGGTGGCTTCGGAGGCGAGCTTGGCGAAGAAGCCGTCTTCGGCCGCGTATTTGCTGGTCTGTTCGATGACGATCTTGACTTGGCGGACCGCGGAGACCTTCCCTGCCTCCTTGGCCGAACGAAGGGAAACCACGTACCCGTCGATCGCTTCAGCAATGTTGGCCGCGCGGCCGGCGATGTGCTCCCAGTGTTCGGCCGTGTCGGTGGGCATAAGGTCGAAGATCGCACGGATGGTTTGGGCCGGAGACTCGATGTTGTTCAGGTCCGCGGCGTCCCAGCCGGACTCGTGGATCTCAAGGGCCAGGCCGAGCCGTTCCCGCATCGCGTCCAGCGTGACGACGTCGGAGGCGTCCGTGGGTTCGAGGGTGGCGAGCTCGTCGAGGGTGTCCCGTGCTGCCTTGGCGAAGGCCGCGGCGCCTGAGGGCGAGAAATCCTGGTATTCGGTTTCGTGTCCCGGCAGGCCGAGGGTGGTGGCGAGGCTCGGGTTGAGGGCAAGGAGGGTGTCCGTGTAGGCGTCGGCGACTGCATCGATGGCAGTCTGGAGGCGTGCCGGAGCTGTGTTAGAGGTAGTCACCCCAAGAGCCTAACCGCGTCCAGGCGCCTTATGAAAGGGTTGTTGCAGAAGATCCAGCCGCCAACCCAACTTGCTCGCATTTAATGTCGTTCTGGGCCTTCAAAACGGCATTAAATGCGAGTCGGTTGGGTGACCACAAAACTCAGCCCCGGCTGCGCTTCCAGGCGCCTGGACCCGGTGTGGGATCCATGCGCAGTTGCTGCCGGCGCAGCCAGTGCCGCGTGCTCGGTTTTGGAGCTTCGGCTTCCTCGGACGCTCCAAGGGAGGCGACGACGGCGGCAAGCGCCGCGAGCTCTTCCGGCGTCGGGTCTCCCTTGACCACCGAAAGCAAGGGCTCGGCGGGCACCGCGTCCGTGGAACCGGGCCCGGAGCCTGGGTTCTGTTCGACGCTCACAGGGGGATGTTTCCGTGCTTCTTGGTGGGCAGGCTGGCCCGCTTGTCGCGGAGGGCGCGGAGGCCCTTGATGATCTGCAGGCGGGTCTCCGACGGCGCGATGACGGCGTCGACGTAGCCGAGCTCGGCCGCCTGGTAGGGGTTGAGGAGTTCTTCCTCGTACTGGCGGATGATCTCGGCGCGCTTGGCTTCGACGTCGCCACCGGCCTCGGCGACCGCGGCAAGATCGCGGCGGTACAGGATGTTGACGGCACCTTGGGCGCCCATGACGCCGATTTGCGCCGTGGGCCAGGCCAGGTTGAGGTCCGCGCCGAGCTTCTTGGAACCCATGACGATGTACGCTCCGCCGTAGGCCTTGCGCGTGATGACCGTCAGCTTGGGCACGGTGGCTTCGGCGTAGGCGTAAAGCAGCTTGGCTCCGCGGCGGATGATGCCTTGGAATTCCTGGTCCTTGCCGGGCAGGAAGCCGGGGACGTCCACCAAGGTGATGATGGGGACGTTGAAGGCGTCGCAGTGGCGGACAAAGCGGGCGGCCTTTTCCGAAGCCGAGATGTCCAGCGTGCCCGCGAACTGCATGGGCTGGTTGGCCACGATCCCGACCGTGTGGCCTTCAACCCGGCCGTAGCCGATGATCACGTTGGGGGCGTAGAGCGACTGCATTTCGAGGAAATGGGCGTCATCCACGATCTGCTCGATGACCTTGCGCATGTCGTACGGCTGGTTGGCCGAGTCCGGGATGAGCGTGTCGAGGGCGAGGTCGTCGTCGTCGAGCTCCAGTTCCTGCTCGTGCTCCAGGACGGGCGCCTCGGACAGGTTGTTGGACGGCAGGAAGTCCAGGAGTTCGCGGACGAACTCGATCGCGTCGGCTTCGTCATTGGCGAGGTATGTTGCAGTACCGGTGGTGGCGTTGTGCTGGCGTGCGCCGCCAAGGGTTTCCATGTCCACGTCTTCGCCGGTGACGGTCTTGATGACGTCGGGGCCGGTGATGAACATGTGGGAGGTCTTGTCCACCATCACGATGTAGTCGGTGAGGGCGGGGGAGTAGGCCGCCCCGCCGGCGCACGGGCCCATGATGAGGGAAATCTGCGGGACGACGCCGGAAGAATGGACGTTGTTGCGGAAGATGTCAGCGAACATCGCCAGCGAGGCGACGCCTTCCTGGATACGCGCGCCGCCGCCGTCGTTGATGCCCACCATCGGGCAACCGTTGCGGAGGGCGAATTCCTGGACCTTGACGATCTTCTCGCCGTTGACTTGGCTCAGGGAGCCACCGTAGACGCTGAATTCCTGGCTGTAGATGGCTACGAGGCGGCCGTCGACGGTGCCGTAGCCTGAGACCACGCCGTCGCCGAGGGGCTTCTTCTTTTCCATGCCGAACGCGGTGGAGCGGTGGACGGCCAAAGCATCGAACTCTATGAAGGAGTCTTCGTCGAGGAGCATGTCGATGCGTTCGCGGGCGGTGTTCTTGCCGCGGGCATGTTGCTTCTCGATGGCTTCGGGGCCGGACGGTTGTTCTGCACGGGCCTGGCGGTCGCGGAAGTCGGCAATCTTTCCCGCTGTCGTTGTCAGATCGTGGCTCATCAAATGTCTCCGGCTCTGTAGCTGATTTACGCTGGCACTGCTTTGTTAGGCATGCGCTCTTAAGTAGCATCCGTACAAAGTGCGGGCCCTGTTGGCTAGTCTAATGACGCAAAAGCCACAGACCGCTGTAGAAACCCTACAATTTTCCGACTTCAAGTCGAGCATCGAGTGATGTTACTCGCCAGTAACATAGTTGGGCTACAGTGTCCTCATGACCTCAAGCAACGATGCTTCTGCAAGCCCTGCCCTTCCCTACCAGGCACGTGGATCACTGAAGGGCCGCACCATTCTGATGTCCGGCGGCAGCCGCGGCATCGGCCTGGCAATCGCTACCCGTGCGGCACGTGACGGCGCCAACATCGTCATCATGGCCAAGACCGGGGAGCCACACCCCAAGCTTGAAGGAACGGTCTTCACGGCCGCCGAACAACTGGAAGCGGCGGGCGGCCAAGCGCTGCCGCTGGTGGGTGATGTCCGCAACGACGGCGACGTTGCCGCGGCGGTTGCCGCCGCCGTCGAACACTTTGGCGGAATCGACGTCGTGGTCAACAACGCCTCGGCGATAGACCTCTCCCGCACTGACGCAATTGACATGAAACGCTATGACCTCATGCAGGACATCAACGTCCGAGGCACCTTCCTGCTGTCCAAGCTCGCGCTTCCGGCCCTGCGGACATCGAACAACGCCCACATCCTGACGCTCTCGCCGCCGCTGAACCTTGACCCGAAGTGGGCAGGCATGCATCTGGCCTACACCATGGCCAAGTACGGCATGAGCCTCACCACGCTGGGCCTGGCCGAAGAACTCAAGAACGACGGCGTGTCGGTCAACTCGCTGTGGCCCTGCACGCTGATCGACACTGCCGCCATTCGGAATATGCCCGGCGGGGCACAGATCGTCCAAGCGGCCAGGGGCCCGGAAATCATGGCCGATGCGGCCCACGCTGTCCTGACCGGGGCGAACCTGTCCGCAGACTCAGGCGCTTCAGCAAGCAATACAGGCAACTTCTATACGGACGAACAGGTGTTGAGGGCTACCGGAGTATCCGACTTCAGGCCCTACAGTCTGGGTGCCCCGGAGGAGAAGCTGGTACCGGATATCTTCCTCTAAGCGGACAACTTCTTCCCGGACCGGCCTGGCTGGATAGGATTCTGTCTATGGACGTCGAACAGCCTGCCAGCAGCGAACCACGTGCCCCGCGCTTGGGCCTGGACCGCGATGCCCTGCTTCACCCCGACTTCCTCGCGGCCGCCGGTATTTCGCAATTGAAGATCGTGGAGACCACAGGCTCCACGAACGCCGATCTGCTGCGCGCCGTGACCATTGAGCCTAAGGAATGGGCAGACCTCGCGGTCCTTACCGCCGAGCACCAGACGGCGGCCCGGGGCCGGCTCGACCGTCACTGGGAGTCTCCCGAACGTTCGGCGATTTCCGTTTCGATCGTCCTGCGTCCCGTGAATTCCCAAGGCCTCCCCGTTCCCACCCAGAGCTATTCCTGGCTGTCCCTCCTGGGCGCGCTGGCCTTGCGCGAGACCCTCCTCGAAACCGCCGGCCTGCCCGCCGAGATCAAGTGGCCCAACGATGTCCTGGTCCGAGGCAAGAAGATCGCCGGGATCCTGGCCCAGATGGGACCGATGGGGGATGGATCCGTTCCGGCCGTGATCCTGGGCACCGGCCTCAACGTGACGCTCAGCGAAGATGAGTTGCCTGTCCCGACAGCGACGTCCCTTGTGCTCGAGGGTGCCACGACCACGGACCGCACCGTGCTTCTGCGGAACTACCTGTCACGCTTCGCGGCGCTCTACCGCAGTTTCTGCAATGCCGACGGCGACCCCACGGCGGGATTGGCCGGCGGATCTTCCCTGCACAAACGGGTGGAAGCTGTCATGGTCACCTTGGGACGCGAAGTCAAGGCGCATTTGCCCGGCGACCACGAATTGGTGGGGCATGCGTCCAGGCTGGATGAATATGGTTCCCTTTTGGTGGTGGACCATGGTGGCCGCGAGCACGTTGTGACCGCCGGCGACGTCGTCCATCTGAGGGCTACCGAAAGCGGTTATGCGTAAAGAGCTCCTGCGCGGGGAGCAAGTCATCGTGATTACGCGGCAGCAGCCCAGGGCGCTTTTCGGTCCCGTCCTGGCGTTCATCTTGGTCCCCGCCGCGGCGGCCTTCGCCTGTGCATGGATAGTCAAGGGCGGACCCGGTAAGTTGCTTCCGGTCATCACGAGTGATTGGACCCAATGGTTGGTGGCCGCATGCCTGGCCATCGTGGCGATCGTGCTGCTTGGCTACAGCCTTCCGCGATTCATCCGCTGGCGCGGCGTACGGTACATCCTGACAAGCGGCCGGATAGTTGCCCGTTTCGGAATGCTTCGCCGGGGAGACTGGCAGGTCCCGCTGGCCGCGGTGCGCAGCGTGGGGATCAAACAATCGCTGCTCCAACGGATATTGCGCTCCGGGAATATATCCTTGGATACCGGGCACCCCGGCGAGGCCGTTCTCGCGGATGTTCCGGAGGTCGGCAAGTTTCGAAGTTTCATCCTGGATGCCATGGCCGAGCTTCCGACAAATGTCGGGTTCGGCCCGGGCGCCGTACCAGAGCATGGCGACTTTGACGGTTTTGTTGGACCAGTTGACTACTCTGGTGCCGCGTTGCCCTGGGATGTGAGAGAAGGTGGAAGAGATGAGCGTTGACGAGCAGGAGCCTGAGTACATGGACCACGAGCCCGACGCCGTGCCCGAACCTTCCGTGGACCAAGCACCTACGGGGGTCCTCCCCGTGGTGTCCCCGCCGACCGGTGCATTGTCAGCAGAACGGCTTGCCATCAAAGCGCTGGAAACGCGGCTCTTGGGCGGCGAACGCAAACTCCGGCGGCGCGAAGTGGCGGCCGGAGCAGGCGTCTCGCTGTTGTCAGCCCGCAAGCTGTGGCGGGCGCTGGGATTCCCGAATTTCGGTGACCAGGATGTAGCGTTCACCGAGCGCGACCTCGCGGCGCTTTCCACCATCCTCGACCTGGTCCGCGCCGGAAAGCTCACCGAGGAAGCTGCCATCTCCGTGACGCGCGCCATCGGTCAGATGACCGACCGCATGGTGGTGTGGCAAGTCGAGGCGCTGATTGAAGACATGGTGGTGCAGCAAGGCATCCCCGATGCCGTTGCCCGCAAGCAGCTGGTCAATGAACTGCCCAACCTTGTGGACGCCATGGAAGAGATCCTGCTGTACTCATGGCGACGCCAGATGAACGCCGGTGTGCAGCGCCTGGCCGTCCGTGCAGAGGCAGGTTTGCAGGCGAGCGAAGCAGGCCGCGAAGGAGATGAAGACGACGCTCCTTTGCCTTTGGCGCGCGCCGTAGGTTTTGCCGACCTCGTCTCCTACACGAGCCTGTCCCGCCGCATGAACGAGAAAACCCTGGCCCAGTTGGTCCAGCGCTTCGAGAACAAGTGCGCGGAGATCATCTCCATCGGCGGCGGACGCCTGGTCAAGACCGTCGGCGACGAAGTCCTCTACATCGCCGAGACGCCGGCCGCTGGTGCCGAGATCTCCTTGGCGCTCGCCCAAGCCTTCACGGAAGACGAAATCCTCCCGGAAGCCCGCGTGGCCATGGTCTGGGGACGGATCCTTTCCCGTCTCGGCGATATTTACGGCCCCACCGTCAACCTGGCGGCCCGCCTCACGGCCTTGGCTGAACCCGGCACGGTCCTCGTGGACGAGATGACGGCGGCAGCGCTGGGCCAGGACGAACGCTTCGTCCTGGTTCCGCAGACGGCCGAAAACGTTCGTGGTTTCGGGGAAATCCTTCCCGTCCGGCTTGCCCGCGGACTTGGCAAGGGACTGGTCCTCGACTGATGAATTCACCGTCCGCAGCAACCGCCCCTGAGCCGGGATTCACGTTGAGCTATGGCTTCGGGACGGACCGTGGACTCAGCCGGGAACTCAACGAAGACTCGCTCATCGCAAAGGATCCGGTCTTCGCGGTGGCTGACGGCATGGGCGGGCATGAGGCAGGCGAGATTGCCAGCGCGTTGTGCGTGCGTACCCTCGGCAGCATGCCGCAATTGGCGCCGGGAGTCCGCTCGGCAACTGCCATTGCCCTGCAAAGGTGCATCCTGGCTGCCGACTCCCAGATCCGGAATGCCACGGGTGGCCGCGCTGGAACAACGCTCACCGGCGTCGTCGTCGCCGAGCATATGGGCGTCCCGTATTGGCTGGTCATGAACATCGGCGATTCACGGACGTATCGGGTGAACGGGGGCGAATTCAGGCAGATCAGCGTGGACCATTCGGAAGTCCAGGAACTCGTGGAGGCCGGAAGCATCACGCGGGAAGAAGCCACGGTGCATCCGCGCCGCAATGTGGTGACCCGCGCCCTCGGCACAGGGGGCGAAAACGAAGCGGACTTCTGGTTGCTGCCCATCCAGGACGGGGATCGGATGCTGATCTGCTCGGACGGACTCACCGGGGAGCTGGGCGACGAGCACATGTTCCGGATCTTGAGCACGGTTGAGAAGCCCCAGGACGCGGTGGATGCCCTCATCCACGAGGCGTTGCTGAGTGGCGGGCGGGACAATGTGACCGCGATTGTGGTTGATGCCAGGATCGAGTTGAACGACGCCGCAAGGACCGGCACCGGCTCTTCCTGATGGCCTTTGCAGGGAACGGGATTTGCGACATGCCCGGACTATGTAGGAAGATTCCGGTCAATACCACCCCAACTCCGGGCGGCCCGTGCCGTCCTGCAGAGGTAAACATGACCCAACGCTCCTCAGCGCGCTCTGGCGGCGCGACCCGTGCCGCCGTGCGACGCCCGTTCTCCGTTGCCTTCGCGGGCATTGCCATGGCCGTGGTGATGTGCGCCTTCCCGTTGCTTTCGGCCCATGCCGAGACCACTCTGGCTCCTCAGAATAGCCAATCGACCACTGCCCCGACCCCGGCCCCGGACCCGGCACCAACCGAGCCCACGCCAACCCAGCCGATAATCGTGGACCCGGCGCCCTCCAAGCCACCCGTCGTCGTGCCGGTGGCCCCGGCACCAGCCCCGGTGGCGCCCGCGCCCGCCGCGCCCGAACCGGCCCCCATGACTCAGGTGACCGTGGAACCGGAACCCAGCGTGGCGCCGTCGGAGGCTTCTGTCGCCTCCAGCCCGGCGACCCCGTCGAACAGCCCGACGGCGAGCGCCTCGCCGTCGGCATCGTCCAATTGGAATACCCCCATCCAGGACGGGCTCAAGGCCACGCAAGCTGCCTCGGTGAGCGGCACCAAAGGACCGGGCTCGGACATGTTCGCCGTGATCGCGATCATGGGCGGCGTGCTTTTGGTGGCGGCCGGAGGCATTGCCTTCGCCTTGTGGAGCCGCCACCGCTTTACGCACTGATACCCGCTTGTGATTCCTGCTTCCCGTCCGGGGGCCGTATTTTGTCGCGGCTTTGCGGCAAGATAGGTACGTGAGCACAGCAGAGAGCGAAACCGCAGTTCCAACGGAAGCCGTACGGGAAGAGTACGAAAACCTCGCAGACCTCGTCCGCAAGTACCGCTACGCGTACTACCAGGAAGATGCGCCGACGGTTTCGGATGCCGAGTTCGACTCCCTGTACCGCCGCCTCGAGGAGCTCGAGGCCCTGCATCCCGAGCTCGTGTCCAACGATTCGCCCACACAGGAAGTAGGCGGCGAGGTGTCGGCTGCTTTCGCCGCCGTCGAGCACCTCCAGAGGATGTACAGCCTGGAGGACGTCTTCTCGCTCGACGAGTTGGAAGCGTGGGTCCGCAAGGCCGAGGCTTCGGTCGAAAAGCTGGGCACGGCGGCTTCCCGCATTGCGTGGCTGACGGAGCTGAAGATCGACGGCCTGGCAGTGAACCTGCTGTACCGCGACGGCAAGCTGGCCCGTGCCGCCACGCGCGGAGACGGCACCACGGGCGAGGACATCACCCACAACGTGCTCACCATCAAGGAGATCCCGCGCCAGCTCAGCGGCAGCGGATATCCGTCCGAGGTGGAAATCCGGGGCGAAGTCTTCATTCCGTCCAAGGCATTCGCCGAATTCAACGAAGCGCTGATCGAGGCCGGCAAGGCGCCGTTGGCCAACCCCCGCAACGCCGCGGCCGGCTCCCTGCGCCAGAAAGACCCCGCGGAAACCGCCAAGCGTCCGTTGCGGATGTTCGTCCACGGCATCGGGGCACGCGAAGGCCTCGACTCCACGAGCCAGTCGGAAACGTACAAGCTGCTGGAGGAATGGGGCTTGCCGGTCAGCCCCTACCTGAAGGTCCTGGACTCCTTCGAGGAGGTCCTCGACTTCATCAAGCACTTCGGCGAACACCGGCACGACCTCCTGCACGAGATCGACGGCATCGTGGTCAAAATCGACGACTTCGCCACGCAGCGTGCCCTCGGTTACACCTCGCGCGTGCCGCGATGGGCCGTTGCCTACAAATACCCGCCGGAGGAAGTCCACACCAAGCTGCTGGACATCCAAGTCAACGTCGGCCGCACCGGCCGCGTCACTCCCTACGGGGTAATGGAACCGGTCAAAGTGGCCGGATCCACTGTGGAGATGGCCACCCTGCACAACCAGGACGTGGTCAAGGCCAAGGGCGTCATGATCGGCGACATCGTGATTCTCCGGAAGGCCGGAGACGTCATTCCTGAGATCGTCGGGCCGGTATTGGCGCTGCGCGATCAGCAGGATCCTCCTGTGCGCGAGTTCGTGATGCCCACGGAATGCCCCTCCTGCCACACGCCCCTTGCTCCGGCGAAGGAGGGCGACGTCGATATCCGCTGCCCCAACGCGAAGTCGTGCCCCTCCCAGCTGCGCGAGCGTGTCTTCCACGTCGCGAGCAGGGGAGCCTTCGACATCGAGGCTCTCGGGTGGGAGGCAGCCATCGCACTCACCCAGCCTGCGGAACCGGAAACTCCGCCCCTGCGCAGCGAGGCGGCCTTGTTCAGCCTCACGCCGGAGGACCTCGCCGACGTCCGCATCCACCGCGAGAAGCGCTCCAAAGGCGTGGGCACGGGAACGTTCGAATTGGTGCCCTACTTCTATTCCAAGGCCACCGCCAAGACCCCCTCCAAACCCACCGCCACCACCGAGAAACTGTTCAAGGAACTTGAGAAAGCCAAGACGCAACCTCTCTGGCGCGTCCTGGTTGCCCTTTCCATCCGGCACGTCGGCCCCACTGCGTCCCGTGCCCTGGCCACGGCCCTCGGGAGCATGGACGCCATCCGGGCCGCCTCCGAGGAGGAACTGGCCAACGTTGACGGGGTGGGACCGACCATCGCCGCGGCACTCAAGGAATGGTTCGCCGTTGACTGGCACCAGGAAATCGTGGATAGCTGGGCAGCTGCCGGGGTGCGCATGGTTGACGAGCGCGACGCCGGCATCCAGCGGAACCTGGAAGGCCTCACCATTGTGGTGACAGGCTCCTTGCCCACCCTGAGCCGGGACGAAGCCAAGGAAGCCATCATCATCAGGGGCGGCAAAGCGGCGGGCTCGGTTTCCAAGAACACCAGTTACGTCGTGGCCGGCGAGAACGCAGGCTCCAAGCTGGACAAGGCTGAGCAACTCGGCATCCGGGTACTGGACGAGGACGGCTTCAAGGCATTGCTCGACGGCGTCCTGGAACCCGCCGGCGGCACGGCTCCGGATGATGAAGACGCAGCCGTTGCCCTGGCGGGCGCTGCGGCGGCGGAAGTGGACGCTGCCGAATGACGGCCGATGTCTTGGAGCTTCTCGCTGTTGCCCGCGCGGCGGCGGCGGCAGGAGCGGAGGTGCTCGCCGCCCGGCCAGCCGGCCCCGGCTCGGCGCGGAACCTCGGCGTCGTGAACAAGGGTGACGCCGGCGACTGGGTGACGGCCTTCGACGTCGCGGCGGAGAACGCTGTGCGGGGCGCAATTACGGCAGCACGCCCGTACGACACCATCACGGGCGAGGAGCACGGCACCACCCGGCCCGAGCAGCCCAGCGGCTACCGATGGTCCATCGATCCTTTGGACGGCACCACCAACTTCATCCGGAACATCGTCTACTACGCCACGTCCGTGGCCGTTGCGGATGCCGACGGCGTCTGGCTGGCCGGCGTCGTCAACGCCCCCGCGCTGGGACGCATCTACTCGGCGGCACGCGGCCATGGGGCGTGGCTTGAAGAGAACGGGCAGCGCACCCAGCTGAGCGGACCGCTCCTGGGCCGGACGGGACTGATTGTGGCCTCCGGGTTCAGCTACGATCCCGCCACGAGGGCTGAGCAGTTCGCCGGTCTCGGGAACCTCATGGAAGGCTTCGCCGATCTCCGGCGGCTCGGCTCCGCCGCATTGGATCTCTGCCTCGTGGCGGATGGAACGCACGACGCCTTCGGAGAACGCGGGCTCAACGAACACGACTACGCGGCTGGTGCGTTGATCGCTGAGGAGGCCGGATGCTGGGTCCGCCGCCCACGGCTGGCCAGCCCCCTGGATGGCGGCCCCACGGATGCGGATCGTTTGGAAGCGTGGACCTGCGCGGGAACCCTCGAGCTCTCGGGCAAGTTCCCGCTCTAAGGCCCTTCACCTTGGCCCCGACGACGCGGGATGACCGCCGTCGTCGGGGCTTTGTGGCTGGCTGCGCGTCTGGACCCTTCGTCGTTAGGCCCCGGCCGCGGCGAGCGACCCAAGCTCCGAGAAGCGGTTCGCCGGGCGGTCCAGGCCGTAGTGGTCCCGCAGCGTGCTGCCCGTGTATTCGGTGCGGAACAGCCCCCGGTGGCGCAGCACCGGCACCACGCGGTCAACAAAGGTTTCGAGACCCGACGGTAGAACGGCCGGCATGATGTTGAAGCCGTCGGCCGCGCCGTTTTCGAACCATAGTTGGATCGCGTCGGCCACTTGCTCCGGCGTTCCCGCGAAAGTCAGGTGGCCGCGGCCTCCTCCCAGCCTGCCGATCAGTTGGCGTACCGTGAGTTTCTCGCGGCGGGCAAGCTCCACAATGAGGGTGTAGCGGCTCTTTGCGCCTTCGATCGAGTCCTCGTCCGGAAGATCGGCGGGAAGTTGGCGGTCCAGGGGCAGGTCCTCTGGGTTCACGCGGAGCGTCTTGGCCAGCTCGGCCCTCGCGTATTCGGGCCGGATCAGCTCATCCAGTTCGCGTTCCAGGCGCAGCGCTTCGGCATGCGTGGAGGCGATCACCGGGACAATACCCGGCAGGATCTTGATGCTCTCGGCCGCCCGGCCAAGCGCGACCGTCCGGGCCTTGAGGTCTCCGTAGAACGCCTGGGCATCTTCCAGGGTTTGCTGGGCCGTGAACACGGCCTCGGCGTACCTGGCGGCCAGGCCCTTGCCGTTCTCGGAGGAACCGGCCTGGACAATCAAGGGATGGCCTTGGGGGGAGCGCGGCACGTTGAGCGGTCCGCGGACCCGGAAATGCTTGCCCACGTGGTTGATGGGCCGGACCTTGGTTGAGTCTGCCCAGACGCCAGCTTCCTTGTCGGCAATGACCGCGTCGTCCTCCCAGCTGTCCCAGAGCTTGGCGGCCACCTCCAGGAACTCGGCCGCTCGTTCATAGCGGGCGGCATGGGCGGGCTGATCGTCGATGCCGAAGTTCCGGGCGGCTTCCGGTCCGGCTGTGGTGACCACATTCCAGCCGGCCCGTCCGCCGCTGACGAAGTCCACCGAGGCGAAGCGCCTAGCCAGGTTGAAGGGATCGTTATACGTGGTGGACGCCGTGGCGATGAGGCCGATTTTCTCGGTGGCAGCCGCAATCGCTGTGAGCAGCACCGTCGGTTCCAGCTTGCCCGCGGGACGGCGTCCGACGTCGCCGAAGATCACGGGGGAGTCTGCGAAGAAGATGGAGTCGAACGTGCCGCGCTCTGCGATCCGTGCGAGGTTTTGGTAGTGCCGGATGTCGGTGCTGGCGCGCGGGTTGCTTTCCGGCAGCCGCCACGAAGCCTCGTGGTGTCCGGTGCTCATGAGGAATGCGTTGAGGTGGAGTGTGCGTTGCTGGGGGCTCATCTGTGTTCCTTTCGTTGTCTCCTGGCCGCCAATCAACCACGAGACAACCGCCCCGCGCCAGCATCGCGAAACCTTCCCGCAACAGCAGGAAACCGGGCTTCACAGCCGGAAACCGGACTCAATCTGGCGCCACGCGAAGCAATGTTTGAGCGGCCTCCGACGCTCGCTCACTTATGTGGGGTTTCTCGCCGACGCTCGCTCACATATATCTGAGCGGGCGTTGGGGGATTGGGGTGGATATCTGAGCGAGCGTCCGAGGCTGGCTGGACGACGCAAAGCCGCCCACCGCCGTCGTACTTTAAGACGCTCGCTCACTTAAGTGGGGTTTCCCGCCGACGCTCGCTCACTTGTATCTGAGCGGGCGGTGGGTGGAACGGCCTTGTATCTGAGCGGGCGTTAGGCCCCGGGTGATAGTTCGGTCACGGAAACACCGCTTTGGCACCCCGGGCACCTCGGGCGCGACTACCATGGATCAGTGCATTCGCAGATTACCGTCCGTCCCGCCCTGCCCGAAGACTACGACGCCGTAGCCCGTATCACGATGTCGTCTTACGTGACCGCTGGCTACTATGGCAGCCCGGACCACCCATACCTGGAGAAGCTGCGCGACGTGGCCGGCCGCGCCCGGTACGCCGACGTTTTCGTCGCCGAACGCGACGGCCAGGTTATCGGATCCGTCACGTCGGCGAAGGCCGGAGGCGACTTCTCGGACATCGGCCTTCCGGACGAACTCGAAATGCGTACGTTGGTGGTTGATCCGGAGGTTCAGCGCTCCGGCGCGGGACGGGCACTGGTCCAGGCCGTCGTCGACCAAGCCCGCTCCATGGAAGGCATCAACGCCGTCTCCCTCACCACGGGCGCAACGTGGGAAAGCGCCAACGCCCTCTACGCCAAAACCGGATTCGAGCGCGAACCGGAGCGGGATTGGTTCGTACCCGGGACCGACATAAAACTGTTCGTTTATCGGCAGGATGTGCGCCAGCAATAAAGTTTCCTCGTAAACCCCGGTCATCGGGCCGGGTGCGGAAACTGAGAAAGGCGCGGCATGCGCAAGACATTCGGCACGGGCTCGGTCTGGGAACAGGCACTTGGATACTCCCGAGCGGTCCAAGTGGACAACACGCTCTTCATTTCGGCCACGGCGGCGTCGGGACCTGATGGCATCGTCGGTGACGACTTCTACTCGCAGACCAAATACGTCCTCGAAAAGCTGGGTGCAGTCCTGGCCGACGCCGGGTTCGACTACGAGGACGTCGTGCAGTCCAAGCTCTATCTGACCGACATCACCAAATGGGAAGACGCCGGCCGCGCGCACGGCGAGGTGTTCGGCGAGATCCGGCCCACCCTTTCCCTGGTCCACGTCTTGCCGTTCCTCGACCCGGAGATGCTGGTCGAAATCGAGCTGGTAGCCCAGAAGAGCGCCTGAACAGCCCAACTGACTAGCAGTAAGTGTCGTTTTGACGTCTCATAACGACACTTACTGCGAGTCAGTTGGGTGG
>NZ_JBYSXD010000012.1:30493-97599 GCF_058781865.1 Arthrobacter sp. FW306-1B-F12A | reverse complement strand
CCTATAGGACCAAATGCCAGGACGCTCGCTCACCAAAAGTGAGCGAGCGTCCGCCGAAAACATCCCAAAAGTGAGCGAGCGTCCGAGGGGGACGGGCAAAAGGCCCGACGACGGCGCAACAGCAGCGCCGCCGTCGTGCCCCGAGACAACCGTTCCCGGCACGGTCGACTGGGACGCTCGCTCACATATAGGACCAAATGCGAGGACGCTCGCTCACCAAAAGTGAGCGAGCGTCCGCCGAAAACACCCCAAAAGTGAGCGAGCGTCGGAGGGGGCACAACCCAAAGGCTAGACTGCCGCGGTGTTCGACGCTGAGCCGGCTAGCGGCGCTATTGCCCCCGAGTCCGATTCCGCGGGGTCGGGTTCCGTCGGGTAGACCATCTCGGCCGGTGCGTTGGAGTTCCTCTTCGCCAGCGGGTAGAACACGATTGCCGTGACCACGAGGCCTACAAGCCAGGAGATGTCCGCCCCGCCGAGAAGCTCGGTCATCGGGCCGGTGTAGAGGGTCTGCGCCAAGAACGGGATCTGGACGACGATGCCGATCGCGTAGCTGAGCAGCGCGGTCTTGTTCCAACGGCCGTAGCGACCGTTCAGGTCGTAGAGGGCCGGAATGTCCACCTTCTCCTTGGAAACCAGGTAGTAATCCACCAGGTTTATGGAGCTCCAGGGGATGAACACCATCAGCAGGAGAAGGACGAAGTTCTTGAAGTTGGCGATGAAATCGGGGGAAGCAAGCACTGCGATGAGCACCGAGAGTCCGATAAAGCCGATCACGTAGGCGAACCGGGTCCATGACGCCACCGCGGACTTGCGGGTGAACGCCGTGACCGAGGTAAGCATGGTCATGTAGCCGCCATACGCGTTCAGCGTGTTGACGGTCAGTTTTCCGGTCACGATGACCAGGTAGATGACTACCGCGATCAGTCCGCCTCCACTCAGGTTCCCGAGGAAAGCGACTTGGCCGTCCAGGAACCGTGCACCCTTGGGCAATGCGAGGGCGGCGAAGAGAGCGCCCAGGGTCATGGACCACTGGGAACCAATCACCGTGCCGAAATAGGCCGACATGAAGGTCTTGCGTGCTGGGGTTTTGGAAGGCAGGTACCGGGAGTAGTCGGCGACGTACGGGCCGTAGGTCAGCTGCCATCCGGCGCCCAGCGAAATGGCGAGCAGGAAGGTGGGGAACTCGAAACTGCCGGCTCCCAAGAGTGCGCCGACGTCCTGGCTGGCCAACAACCTGATGCCCAGGTAGGTGAAGCCGAGGATACCGACGACGGTGGCAATGCGGCCCAACATGTGGATGTACTTGTAGCCCAGGGTCGCCACAACGATGGTCAGCACCCCGAAGACGATCATGCCCACGGCCGGGGTGCCCGTGTGGAGGATGAGGCTGACTGCCTGTCCGGAGAGGACCGTACCGGTGGCGGCGAAGCCGAGGTACATCACGACCACCAGGACCAAGGGAATCACTGCCCCGAAGATCCCGAACTGTGCCCTGCTGGAAATCATCTGCGGCAGGCCGAGCTTCGGCCCCTGCGCCGCGTGGAGCGCCATCACAGCACCGCCCAAGAGGTTTCCGATCAGGAGGCCGATGATCGCCCACAGCGCATCCGCGCCGAACAGGACTGCCAAGGCGCCGTCGACAATAGCCGTGATCTGCATGTTCGCCCCGAACCAGAGCGTGAACTGCTGGCCAGGCGAACCATGGCGTTCATTTTCCGGGACAAAGTCGATGGAACGACGCTCAACGCGCGGCCCACCCGTTCCCGCTTTTCCTGTGGCCTGCATGCCTAATCCTCACTTTGACAACCGAAGTCCGATGTCCCCAACTGAGAATCAATCAGAGCATGCAAAGTGACAGTGATCACGGAAAGGGGGCGATGTTTAGTCCGATATCCCGGACGATAAGCCACGAGCTGTTGTTCACCCGGATTGATGGCCGTCGCCGCCGGCGAGGCCCATGAACATCGTCTTGTGCAACACGTCCACGTGCCGCCGCGATACCTCCACCGCGCCGCGGTCGTCGCCGGCGCGCAAGGCGTTGACGAGCGCAATGTGGTCCCGATTGGACTCATGGAGAAACTCGATCGGGTACGGGATGAAGTATGCGTAGAGCTCCGCCAGCGCTTCGTTGTAGACGTCGACCGCAGCTCCCAGGCCCGAGCACGCCGCGACCAGCCTGTGAAACCTCTCGTCGGCCTGGTGATACTCGGACCAATTGCTTGATCCGGCCATCTCATGAGTCAGCCGCTCCAGCTCATCCAGCTGCGCTGCCGTGGCGTTGACGGCGGCGAAGTGGGTAACCGCGCATTCGAAGAGCAACCGACGGTCCACCAGCCGGTTCACTGCATGGGATTCGGCTGGCGACGCAGCGAGCTCTTCAAGGACGTTTTGCGGCGGCTCGTCGGCGACGAAGGTTCCGCCGCCGCGCCCCCGACGGCGGACAACGACCCCCTGGTCGGCCAGGCTCGCTAGGGCCCTGCGGGCGGTGATCGGGCTGACCGAAAGGCCCAGCGCGACGTCTTGCTGGTCGGGCAGCCTCTCCCCCGGCTGAAGCAGTCCCAAGGATATGGCCATGCCGATCCGCAACCGCACGGCGTCGATTGCGCTCCGGCGGTCGATTCCGAGCAAAGGGGCAGCATCGATGGGTGAGTCGCCGGTGGTGTCCTCGAGCTGACGGGTCATATCCGCTACTTTACGGGGCAAAATCCACCTTCCTTTTATTTGATCATTATGATCTAATATGAGGCGAGTCACAACGACAACGTGGAGAAACCAGTGCAACGCATCCTTCCCCTCATCGCCGCCCAGGCGGCACCCCGACTGATCGGCGAACCGATCGAGGCCTTCGCCGCCGAAGTCGCCGCCGCCGTCGCGATCCAACCGCACAGCAAGCTCGTGGTCTTCCCGGAGCTGCACCTTTTCGGGGATTCCAACCCGGACCTGCAGCGTACGGAAGTGCTGCAGGACTCGGCCGAGCCGCTGGACGGTCCGCGCGTCAAGGAACTGCGGCAGCTCGCAGCTGACCTGGGGATCTGGTTGGTTCCGGGCAGCGTCTGCGAGCGCGGCCCCGAGGGGCAATTGTTCAATACCCAGCTGGTCCTTTCCCCCGAAGGCGAGCTCGCCGGCTACTACCGCAAGGTCTTCCCTTGGCGCCCCTTTGAGCCCTACGACCCCGGCGACCGGTTCACCACCGTCGACCTGGAAGGGATCGGCAGGGTGGGGCTAAACATTTGCTACGACGCTTGGTTCCCCGAGGTGACCCGTCAGCTGGCGTGGATGGGCGCCGAAGCGATCCTCAACGTCGTGAAGACCACGACGCCGGACCGCAAGCAAGAACTCGTCCTCGCCAAGGCAAACGCGATCGTGAACCAGGTCTTCATGGTCAGCGTCAACTGCGCGGGCCCTACCGGCAAGGGCCTCAGCCTGATCGTCGACCCCGAGGGAAACACGATAGCCGCGGCCGACGACGACGCGCCCACCCTTCTCGCCGTGGAACTGGACCTCTCCGCCGTCGAGCATGTCCGCACGCACGGGACCGAAAACCTCAACCGTCCCTGGTCCCAATTCCGCCCCGGCGAGCCGCCCATCGAGCTGCCTGTCTACCAAGGCCGCATCGACCCGACCACCTGGACCCCACGGTCCTCCAACTCCTAAGGAACCACCGGTGACAACGCAACCGAGCCTCACGCGCGCCCTGAAACTGCCCTCGCTGGTCCTGTTCGGGCTGGCCTACCTGACCCCGCTCATCGTGCTGGCGATTTTCGGCGTGATCGCCGAAACCACCGGCGGAGCATCCCCGTCGGCCTATCTGGTGGCCATGGTCGCCATGCTCTTCACCGCGCAGAGCTACGGACGCATGGCCGTTGCCTATCCGGTGGCCGGATCCGCGTACACCTATATCCGGCGCTCCATCGATTCCCGGATCGGCTTCCTGGCCGGTTGGGCTGTCCTGCTGGACTACCTGTTCCTGCCGATGGTCATCTGGCTCATCGGCGGCTCGTACCTCACCGCGCAGTTCCCGGACATTCCCATCGGGGTCTGGATTGTCGCGTTCATCGCGATCACAACGCTGCTCAACGTGGTTGGCGTCAAGGTGGCTGACAAGGCCAACTACCTGCTGATGGCATTCCAGCTTCTGGTGATAGTCCTTTTCGTGGCCTTGTCCGTTGGAACCTTGGTCTCGACCTCCGGCGCGAGTGCCCTGGTCAGCACCGCTCCATTCTTCAACGACACGTCGAGCTTCGACAAGATCACCGCTGGCGCTGCCATCGCGGCGTACTCGTTCCTGGGTTTCGACGCCGTGTCCACCCTCACCGAGGAGACCATCGAGCCGAAAAGGACCGTACCGAAGGCGATCATGCTTGTGGCACTCATCGGCGGCGCGATCTTCGTCGTCGTCTCCTACACCACACAGTTGATCCACCCCGGCGGGGTGTTCGACGATTCGGCGTCGGCGGCGTCGGACATTGCCCTGAAGATCGGCGGACAGTTCTTCGGCGCAGTCTTCCTGGCCGGACTCGTGGTGTCCCAGTTTGCCTCCGGACTCGCGGCGCAAGCCAGCGCCTCACGATTGCTCTACGCCATGGGCCGGGATTCCGTCCTGCCGAAGAAAGTCTTCGGGGCGTTGAACAAGTCCTTCCACACGCCGGTATTGAACCTGGTCATCACCGGCGCGGTGGGACTCATCGCCATGTTCCTGGATGTCGCCACCTCGACGTCGTTCATCAACTTCGGTGCCTTCACCGCCTTCACCCTCGTCAATGTCTCGGTCATTGCCTACTACCTGCGCCAACGACGCTCGGGGAACCGGCTCAGCGTAATGTTCTACGTGGTCATGCCGGCTGTCGGAGCCATCATCGACGGTTTCCTGCTCTCCCAGCTCGATTCGAATGCCATCACGCTCGGACTGATCTGGCTCTGCGTCGGCGTCGTTGTACTCGGCATCATCACCAAGGGGTTCCGGAAGGCACCGCCGGAAATGGTGATGGAGGAAAAAGAAGCAGCCCTGGTATGACGACGGAACACAGTAAACGGGGAGAAACGAGGACTGCGTGCGCATCACCCTAGCCCAGCTGGATTCCGGCACGGACGTCGGCCGCAACCTCGACCTCATCGCGGATTACTGTGCCCGGGCCGCCTACGAGGGCTCTGACCTCATCGTGTTCCCGGAGTACTCGACGTACGAGAAAAGCCGGGTGGACCGGAGCTTCGTGGACATGGCCGAACCCCTTGACGGCCCTGTGGCTTCCACGCTCTGCGCGACGGCGGCACGCTACGGGATCGCCGTCGTCGCGGGTCTCCTGGAAGCGCCTGGTGACGGAGACGGAACCAAAGAACCGGACCGGGCATTCAACACCTTGGTGGCGATCGGTCCGGACGGTTCCCTCCTCGCCAGCTACAGGAAGATCCATCTGTTCGACTGCCAAGGATTCCGCGAATCGGAGTACATCAGACCGGCGCCGGAACCATTGCCCGTCACTTTTTCCTGCGGCGGCATGACGTTGGGGTTGATGACCTGCTACGATCCGCGCTTCCCCGAGTTGGCGCGCATCCTGGCCGATGCCGGGGCCGAGGCGCTCCTCGTCTGTTCTTCGTGGGTTCCCGGTACCGCAAAGACCGAGCAATGGGCCACATTGGCCAAGGCCCGGGCAATAGAGAACGGCGTGTACGTGGCGGCGGTCTCCCAGACTCCACCGGTATCCATCGGCTACAGCATGCTCGTGGATCCCCTCGGGACTGTCCTGCACAGCCTCGACACGGAGCCGGCCACCGCCACGCTGGACCTCTCGCCGGATGCCGTTTTGGCAGCCAGGGACCAGTTCCCCACATGGCGGCACCACCGGCTCCCCTAGGAATCTCGCGGCCTCTTCTAGGCCGCCCCACTCTGTGCTAAACCGAAGTGCAAGATGCACCGATGCTCCGAAGGAGATGCACCATGAGCGCAACGACGGACAAAGGATCGGGCCGAGGGCTGGAGATCCGATCGATCGACTATGTTCCACTGAACGAGCGCCACGGCAAGGTCTCGCACATCGGACCGCTGTGGTTCGTCAGCAATGCCCAGATCGCCACCCTGGCAGTGGGGTTGATCAGCATCACCACCGGCGGCAACTTGATCTGGTCGCTGCTCGCGATCGCCATCGGGGTACTCGTCGGCACGCTGTTCATGGCCGCGCACTCCTCGCAGGGCCCCCAGCTCGGCCTGCCACAGATGATCCAGTCCCGGCCGCAGTTCGGCTACATCGGCGCCCTTCTGGTTTGGCTCTTCGCCTACCTCCAGTACGCCGGCTTCAACATCTTCAACACCATCCTGGCCGGCCAAGCGATCTCGGAGTCAGTCAACTTCGGGTCGCAAAACTTGTGGTTCTGGGTGGTCACCATTGTCGCCGTCGTCATTGCCCTGTTCGGCTACGACCTTATCCACGCCTTTGAGCGCTACCTGACGTACCTGACCATCATCATGCTGGCGTTGCTCACCATTGCAGCCGTGAAGCTGGCCATTCCGGCTGGCGCATACAACCTGGCTGACTTCCACATGGTGCCGTTCCTGGGCCAGCTGGGGGTCGCGGCCGGCTACCAGATTTCCTGGGCCATCTACGTCTCTGACTACTCCCGCTACCTTCCGCCGGCCAGCGGGCGGGGCACTTTCAGATGGACGTTCTGGGGCAGCGCGCTCGGCGGTATTTGGGTGATGTTCCTGGGCGCGTACATCGGTGCGGCCGCCGGGGAGAACTTCGAAACCATCGGCTCGATCAAATCCACGGCCGACCAGCTCTTCGGCGGATTCGGTGGCATCGCCCTGTTCGTCGCCGCCCTGGGCTTGCTGTCCGTGACGGCCCTGAACATGTACGGCGGTTCGCTGACCTTGATATCGTCCATCGACAGCGTGCGGCAGATCCGGCCAACGCTAAGGCTCCGGATCATCACGATTTCCATCACCGCCCTCATTTCCGTGGTCCTGGCTAACCTGGCCTCGGCCGACTTCCTCGCCAACTTCAACGACTTCCTGCTATTGGTCCTGTACTTCTTCATTCCGTGGACGGCTGTCAACCTCACCGACTACTTCATCGTCCGCAAAGGCCACTACGCCATCGCGGAGATCTTCAAGCCCGATGGGATCTACGGACGATGGGGCTGGCCCGGCATCATCTCCTACCTTGTCGGCTTTGTGGTGATGATTCCCTTCTTCTCGGCCGGCAAGCTCTTCGTCGGGTTCATCGCCCACGCCCTGGACGGCGCCGACATCTCGCTGTTTATCGGGCTCCCGGTCTCCGCAGGGCTGTATTGGCTAATGACCCGACGCATCGACGTCGAGGCAGAGACCCGCATGGCCAAGGAAGAGGCCGACGCCCTGGAGGCGGCCGCGCACGAACACCTGCTTCCGTAACTCCGCCGGACTAATGGGGTAGGAGTCAGGCAGTGGTCCAACCCCGGCGCTTCAGTTGATCCTGCGATTGCCGAGCCAGCTGACCATGGCGGGGTCGCGGTGGTCGAAGAAGAGGCTGGCCCCGGTGTCCAAGGCGGCGATCCGGCTCATCTGCTCGTCGGTAAGGGTGAAATCGAAGACGTCGAGGTTCTGGGCCATGCGTTCGGGCCGGACGGACTTGGGGATGACGACGACGTCGCGCTGGATGAGCCAACGGAGAACCACCTGTGCGACGGACTTGCCGTGCGCATCGGCGATGGAGCTGAGAAGCGGGTTGGTGAACAGGTTGTTCTTGCCTTCGGCGAAGGGTCCCCAGGACTCGATCTGGACACCGCGTTCGCGCATCATTGCCTGGTCGGCCGCGCGCTGGTGGAAGGGGTGGGTTTCGATCTGGTTGACTGCCGGGACGATCTCGTTGTGGTCGATGAGGTCCACCAGCCGGTCGAGGTGGAAATTCGAGACCCCGATCGCGCGGGCGAGGCCGTCCTGGTGGAGTTCCTGCATGGCGCGCCACTCGCTGTAGTAGTCGCCCAACGGCTGGTGGATCAGGTACAGGTCGACGTAGTCGAGTCCGAGGCGGCGGAGTGAGTTGTCGAAGGCGCGCTTGGTGTCGTCCTGGACGCTGCCTGCCGGGGCGTGCTGGATCCAGAGCTTCGTGGTGATGAAGAGTTCGTCGCGGGCGAGGCCGCTGTTCTTGATGGCCAGGCCAACGGCCTCTTCGTTCAGGTAGGAAGCGGCGGTGTCCAGGTGACGGTAACCGGCGTCGAGCGCGGCTTCCACCGCGGCCTGGGTTTCCTCGTCCGGGATCTGGAAGACGCCGAAGCCGAGGATCGGCATTTCGACGCCGTTGTTAAGGGTGACGGTGTTCATGGGTTTCCTTCGCTTGGATGGGGGTTATCGGCTGATTTGGGCGTGGGCGGCTTGGTAGTCCTGTTCACTGACGGGCTCAAGCCAGGTGGCGCTCTCCCCGTTGTCGTGCTCCACCAGGGCCAGGTGGCACATCATGTTGTCCTGGGTGGCGCCGTGCCAGTGTTCCTCGCCGGGGGGCGTGTGGACCGTGTCCCCTGCGCGCATGAGGATCACACTGCCGTCCCGGGTGGCAACGAACCCGGTGCCATCGGTGCAGTGCAGGGTCTGGCCAAGAGGGTGGGAATGCCAGTTCGTACGGGCACCGGGGGTGAAGCGGACCATCGCCGCCACAAGACGTGAGGGCGCCTCGCCGTTGTGGAGCGGATTGAGGTAGACGTCTCCCGTGAATCTCTCCGTAGGGGCTTTGACGGTCGGGGTGGGGGGAACGAGTTTCATGGCGTCTGCCTTTCGCTAGTGCCGTGATTGTTGTGCGTGCCGAAGCGGCAGGGACACCGCTACGAGGACCAGAAGGAGAAGGGCCGTGATACTCAGGTTGATGCGCAATCCTGCCATGAAGTCCTGACCGGCGAGTGCGGCACCGAAGATCGCGACGCCGAGGGAGCCTCCGAGCTGCCGGGCGGTATTGACCGCGCCGCTGGCGGTCCCCGCCAACTCCGCCGGCACGTGGTCCAGGATGAGGGCAATGATCGGCGGAACCGTGAAGGAACCTCCGACGCCGACGGGCACCATCAGGAACGCGACGAGCAGGGTCGGCGCATTGCCTGGCAGGAGGCAGAGGCTCGCCAGCCCCGCGGCCATCAGCAATTGGCCAGAGACGATCGCGACTATGCGCCCGAATCGCTCCGCGAACCTGGCCACGAGGGGATTCAGGAGGGCAACAAGCCCGGTCATGGGCAGGAACAGAAGCCCGGTCTCCAGGGCGCTGGCTCCGCGTTCCTGTTGGAAGTAGAGGCTCTGGAGGAAGACGACGCCGTAGAACGCCGCCATGGTGACCCCGGCGACAATCAGGGCCGTGGAGACTGCGCGTGAACGGAACAAGTCGAGCGGGATCATTGGGTGGCTTCCCCGTGCTTGTGCTGCCACGAATACGGCTGCGGATGCGACACATGTGGCGAACGTCAACAGGATGTGGGGGCTTCCGTAGCCGAGTTCGGCTCCTTCGATGATGCCGTACGCCAGGCTCGCGAGCGTGAGGACCGCCGCAACCTGCCCCGTCCAGTCAAAGGGCATCGAGCGTCGTGGCGAAGGAGCCACTCGGGAGAGGACCAGCAGGGCTGCCACTCCCACCGGAAGGTTGACGAAGAAGATCAGTCTCCAGTCCAGTTGCGTGAGGATGCCCCCGAGCACGGGCCCGGCAGCAGCGGCGACCGAGCCGCCCAGGCCCCAGTACACGATTGCCCTTCCGCGACGCGCAGGATCGTGGAACGCCTCCCGGATGAGGGCGAGGGACGTAGGGGTAATCATTGCCGCACCGATGCCCTGCAGGACGCGTCCGGCGATGAGTGCAGGAAGGCTCGGGCTGAACCCGCATGCCATCGAGGCAACGGTGAAGAGAATCATGCCGATGCCGTAGGCGCGACGCGCCCCAACGCGGTCTGAGAAGGTCCCTGCGAAAAGCTGCAATGCCGAGAACATCAAGGTATAGCCGGTGACTATCCACTGCAGGCCGGAAAGGCCACCGCCGAAATCATTCCGGATCTCCGGCAGCGCGACGTTGACAATCTGGGCGTCCAAGGCGACCACGAAAAATCCGAGCATGGCAACCGCGAGAGATGCGCGCGGACGCGCCACGGCTTCCGGAAAGGATTTGACGGTAGTCACGGACATGGTGGCCTTCCAAGCAGGGAAACGGGGACTGATTCAAGAAAACCAGTCCCCGGGTCCGCGTGGGAGTGCCTGCTATAACGTGTACTGCCAGTGCCTGTTTCAGTTGCCTTGAGCTTCTCGGATGGTGATCGCGATTTTCCCCCGCACTTTGCCGGCGTCGAAATAGCGCATGGCGTCCGGAACCTGCTCCAGCGGATAGCTGCGGTCGACGGTCGGGGTGAGGGTTCCGGCGTCGATGAGCCCGGCAAGGTATTCGAGGTCTGCAACGCCTTGCGTCCCCATGACCATGGTGAGCCGCTGACCGATGAACGGGGACAGCGCGAGGGCCCTGAATTGCCTGTCGATACTGCCCGTCCAGGAGCCGCCTTCTTCGCCGCCGGTGATAACAGCCGTGCCGGTAGGCGTGAGCGCCTTGCGGAGGCGTGCCAGGGTGGGGTTCCCGGCAATATCCAGGATCAGATCGTAGTGTTTGGTGCCGTCGGCGAAGTCCTGCGTGGTGTAGTCGAGGACGTGATCGGCACCGAGCGAGCGCACCAGGCCCATTTTGGCGGCACTGCACACGCCCGTGACCTCAGCCCCGGCAGCTTTTGCGAGCTGAACAGCGTAGCTGCCCACTCCTCCCGAGGCACCAAGGATCAGAACCTTCTGTCCCGGCGGTATCCGGCCCGCGGCGCGAAGGGCCTGCAGCGCAGTGCAGGCGGAAACCGGGACCACCGAGGCTTGTTTGAAACTGATGTTCGCCGGTTTGGGCGCCAGTTGGCTTTCGCGGGCCGTCGCATATTCAGCGAAGGAGCCCTTCCCGACCCCGAAGACCTCGTCCCCGACGGCGAATCGGGTCACTGCTGCTCCGACCGCCGTGACCGTGCCGGCCAAGTCCATCCCGGGCACAGGATTTTTGGGGGCGCGGACGCCGAACGCCAAGCGCAGCGCGTAAGGCAGGCCCCGGGTTACATGCCAGGTCCCCCGGTCCAGTCCTGCAGCGTGGACCCGGACCAGCACCTCGTTCTCGGCAATCTTCGGTGTGGGGATCTGCGTCAGGTGCAGGACGTCGGCGGAGCCGTAAGCCTCCTGCACGATGGCCCGTATCGTAACCTCCGGCTTTTGCGAGCCGCCTGAAATCGGAGTCTCCGCAGCATGCTGACCAGCGGTCATGGCCGTTCCTTTCCAGTCATTTGGGGTGTTCAGCTACTTTTTCGTACGCTGTACCAAAAAGATTATCGTACAATGTACTAAACCGCTAGACCCCCTGCACTAAATCGCTGGAGTGCTGCACCAACTAGAGTCCAAGGAGTCCCGATGCCGGACACTGCACAGCCCCTCCCGCAGCGACGCCCTCCGTTGAGCCGCGAAAGGGTGCTCGGTTGCGCTGTGGATCTCGCTGACGAGTCAGGAATCGCCGCGCTGACCATCCGCTCGCTCGCCCAGAGCATGGGAACCAAGCCCATGTCGCTCTACTACTACGTGGCCAACAAGGATGAAATTTTGGATGGCATCGTGGACATGGTCTTCCACGAAATCGCATTACCCTCCCCCGCGGGCGACTGGCGGGAGGAAATGCACCGGCGGGCACACGAAGTGCGCAGCGCGCTCAAACGCCATCCTTGGGCGGTCGGGCTGCTGGAAAGCCGCTCCGCCCCGGGCGAAGCGAACCTGCGTCACCACGAAGCGACCTTGGCGACCTTGAGGGCAGCAGGCTTTTCCGTCCAGATGACGGCGCATGCCTATGCCTTGCTCGATAGTTACATCTACGGATTCGCACTCCAGGAAGCCGCCCTTCCTTTTGACGGCCGGGACACCGCCGCCGAGATCACAGCGCCGATCGTTGAACGCTTTTCGACCGGGCAATACCCCCACATGATGGAGATCGCCACCGAACACGTCCTCAAACCCGGCTACGACTTCGGGGATGAGTTCGACTTCGGGCTGAACCTCATCCTTGACGGCCTCAGCCGGTCGATGGGGTGAGCCAGGGATGTCCAGCGAATCCGAAACCACACCCGGCCCGGGCCCCGGCCCCGGCCCCGGCCCACGTTCTTGGGACACGCAGTGTTGCGTGGTCGGCGGTGGACCTGCCGGAATGATGCTGGGCTACCTGCTGGCCCGCGCCGGAGTCGAAGTGACAGTGCTGGAGAAGCACGCCGATTTCTTCCGTGACTTCCGGGGCGACACCATCCATCCTGCGACCACCGATGTGCTCGCCGAACTGGGATTGCTGGAAGAGTTTCTGAGCCTGCCGCACACGGAGATACCGGAACTGCGTCTCGGCATCGACGGACAGACCTTCGGGCTGGTGGACTTCCGGCACCTGCCCTCCCGATGCAAGTTCATGGCGTTCATGCCGCAGTGGGACTTCCTGACCTTCTTGGCCACCCAGGCCATGCAATACCCCACCTTCCGACTGGAAATGAGTACCGAGGCCACCGGCCTGCTCCGCCACGGTGAGCAAGTGATCGGCGTACGGGCACGCACTCCCCAGGGCGAAGTAGAGATCAGGGCGGATCTCACGGTGGCGTGCGACGGGCGGTTCTCCCTTATCCGGGAACACGCGGACTTGCCGCTAAGGGAGTTCGCAATGCCGATCGACGTGCTGTGGTTCCGCGTGCCGCGCAGCGAGGATGCGCCGCCGACCCTGGGCTATGTCGGCGGCGGGCAGATCGTGCTCGCAATCGACCGCGGCGACTATTGGCAGTGCGGCACGATCATCGGGAAAGGAACACTCCCGCAGGTTCAGGCCGCGGGGCTGGCCGCCTTCCGCGACCGGGTGGCACGTGCCGCACCGTTCTTGGCCGCCGGCCTGGCCGCGCTGACCGACTGGGACCAGATCAAGCTGCTGTCCGTGCGCTCCAATCGGTTGAGACGCTGGTGCGAGCCAGGCCTGTTGTGCATCGGCGACGCCGCCCACGCTATGTCGCCGGCCGGAGCCGCCGGGGTGAACTACGCCATCGCCGACGCCGTCGCCACGGCCAATCACCTCGCAGTACCACTGCGCACGGGCACCATCGCCGTCGCCGACCTCCAGCGCGTGCAACGACGACGCGAACCAGCGGTAAGGATCGCACAGGCATTGCAGCGACAGCAGACACGCCAACTCGCTCGCCTTGCCCAAAACAACCCACCCGTCCAACTCATACGGCCCATCAGCCACACGCCACTGGTCAAACGCCTCTTGGGCCGCATTGTGGGCCTCGGTTTCCGTCGCGAACACATCCACAGCCCCCACCTCACCAACCACTAGCAATCGAACCGCAAATCTCCCCGGTGGCTCATGAGACCGCAGGGGTGGATGTGACATGGGTGACAATAGTGGCGTTTGGTGCGAAGCTTGTCACGCCGAGTTGACTATCCTGTCAAGTCGGATCTTATTGTTCCTCAGGGAGGTTTCGTGAAGAAGATCCTTAGCGTTTCCGGGGCGATGTTGCTGTTGCTGAGCGCGTTCTCAGCCACAGCACCGGCCGCAGTTGCCCAACCATCTCCGTCCGCCAACTGGCATGCGGAGAAGGTCTGCGCCGATGTCCCAGCCGGCAATGCGTCGTGTTTTGCGCTCAAGTACGTCGATGATTCGACGACTCCGGGCAAGGCGTCGCCGGGAGGACAAACCAAACCCGCTTCGAGCACGCCGCCCGCCACCGGCAAGACCCCCGCGGACATCCAGAGCGCCTACAACATCACAGGCCTCGCGTCCGGCGGCAGAACCGTCGCAATCGTGGATGCCTACGGCTATCCGAACCTGGAACGCGATCTCGGCGTTTACCGCTCACAGTTCGGCCTCCCGGCATGCACGGTCAGCAACGGCTGCCTCACCATCAAGGACCAAAACGGCGGCAACAAGCTTCCCAGGTTCAATTCCGGATGGGCCGACGAAACGGCCCTCGACGTCGACGCCGTCTCTGCAGCGTGTCCGGACTGCAAGATCCTGGTAGTGCAGGCGACAACAGCGAGCCTCAGCGACCTTGGGACAGCCGTGGCAACGGCCGCAAAACAGCCCGGCGTCGCGGCGATCTCCAACAGCTACGGCGGCGGGGATTCAGCAGACTCCAGCTACGGCACGTACTACAACCACCCGGGCATCGCGGTGACAGCGTCAACCGGCGACAACGGGTACACCGGCTCGTCCTACCCCGCTTCCTCGAGTTACGTCACCGCCGTGGGAGGCACATCGTTGGTCAAGAACTCCAGTGCACGGCGGGTGGGGCGAATCTGCCTGGTCCGGCTCGGGATCCGGATGCTCAAGTGTCAATGCCGCGTTGCCAGCGGCTGCCACGTTCGGCACGGGCTGTAGCAAGCGCGCCTCGGCGGACGTCTCCGCCGTCGCAGATCCGCAGACCGGCCTGGCAGTGTACGCGCCGAGCAGCAGCACCACCTCGTCATGGGCCCAGTATGGAGGGACCAGCCTCTCCTCGCCCCTGATCGCGGCCATGTACGCGCTTTCCGGGAACACAGGCAGCTCCTCGGCACTGGCCAACTCTCTTCCGTACACGAACTCCGGGAAATTCAATGACGTCGCCTCGGGTTCAACGGGCACGTGCTCCACGAGCCAATGGTGCCTCTCCGGCACCGGATGGGACGGACCCACGGGCGTCGGCACTCCGAACGGGGTCGCCGGACTCTAAAAAGCAGTAACTGCCTGAAGGGTGGCCGGCGTCCAAGGATGCCGGCCATCCTTCTGTCTGTGAACGGGCAGTCTCACTAATGCTTCAGGTTCGTCAGCTCCTGCAGGACCTCGTCCGACGTCGTGATGATGCGGGCGTTCGCCTGGAAGCCGCGCTGGGCAACGATCAGGTTGGTGAATTCCTGGGAGAGGTCAACGTTGGACATCTCAAGGGCCCCGGCAGTCAGGGTGCCGAGTCCGGCGTCGCCCGGGGCGCCCAACTGGGCCGCGCCGGAGTTGGCGGTAGCCACATACGTGGAGCTACCGGATTTCTCGAGGCCGCCGGGGTTGGTGAAACGGGCAAGGGCCACGCGGGCCAGAACCTGCTTGCTGCCATTGCTGAACGAGCCGATGAGTGAGCCGTCGCCGCCGAGGGTGAATGACTCCAGCTTGCCTGCCTCGGATCCGTTCTGGCTGCCGACCGTGAGTGTGCTCATGGCGGCGAATCCGGTAACAGTGGACATGTCCACCGAGATGCCGCCGACGGTCATGGCACCGCCCGAAGTCAGCGCACCGTTCGCGAACGTGAGCGTCGAGTTCCCCGTGGCGCCGTTGGCGTCGGCCCCGGCCACATCCCAGCCTCCCGCAGAGCGGCTGAACGTCAGAGTCAGGCTGCGGGAGGCGCCGTCGGCGTCGTACACCTTGACCTGGCGCTCCACGCTGGTCCCCACGGCCGCATCGGACGGCAGGTTGCCGTCCAGCGAGGCCTTGGTGGTGGCGACGGCGGCCGACGTCGTATTGGGCGAGAGGGCGATCGGGCCAACGGGACCTCCCAAGTTCACGGCGCCGTTGGCGGCAGACCAGCCCTGCAGGATCCCGCCGTCGGGGCTCACCAGACGGCCGGCCGCGTCCATGTCGAAGGCGCCCGCGCGGGTGTAGAGCTGCTGTCCGGCCTTGCTGGTGATGAAGAACCCGTCGCCGGAGATCATCATGTCAGTGGCCCGCCCGGTGTTCTGCGATGAACCCTGGCTGAAGTTGGTGCTGACTCCCGCCACGCGTACCCCGAGGCCGATCTGGGCGGGGTTGGTGCCACCGGTCTCGGCTTGCGGGGCGCCGGCGCCCTGGGTCATCTGGGAGAGCGTGTCCTGGAACTGCGTGGAGGAGGCCTTGAAGCCGGCCGTGTTCACGTTGGCGATGTTGTTTCCCGTGACGTCCAGCATGGCCTGATGGGCACGGAGGCCGGAGATTCCGGAGTACAGCGAACGAAGCATGGTGTTGCCTTTCTTCGGGTGGTTCGAGGGGTGTGGAGCGTCAGGCGGTTGGCGTGGCAGCGGCGGTCATCCCGCTGATGGAATCAAGCGGAACGTTCACTCCCCCGACCGCTACCGTGGGGGTTCCGGCCGCGAAGGAAACCGAACTCGCGACGCCCGAGCCCTTTGTCCCGTCGGCGAGCGCATAGCTGACGTTGTGCCCGATGATCTGTGCCGCGGCACTGCGCATCTGGAGCGAAAAACTCTCTTTGGCGTCCGCCGTGAGTTCCGTCATTTTCTCCATCATGGACAGCTGGACGGTCTGGTTCATCATCTGGTTGGTGTCCATGGGAGCGCTCGGGTCCTGGTTCTTCAGCTGAGTCACCAGGAGGGACATGAACATGCTCGAGTCCATGGTCTGCGCGGGTTTGGCTGCGGTGGTTCCGGGCTGGACTCCGCTGCTTGCCGCGATGGCTTGGATGGTCACTATTGGCTCTCCTTCATCAGACGAGAATGTCCAGGCTGCTGGTAATGCTTCGGGGAAGTACGACGGCGGTCCGCGCCTGGCGGAGCGACTCGCCGTCGCTGCCCCGTGGGAAGGCGGGACTTTCGGCCGGGCGCCGGTCACGGGGGTCCGAGCCGCCCGCCCCGGCATCGGCCGGAGCGTTGTGTTCGGACAGGTCGAGGCTCGCGCCGAAGCCCGATTCGCCGAGTCCACGCCGCAGTTCCGGCAGGATGCTGCGTATGGCCTCACGGCCGGCTTCTCCGGGGGCGAACAATTCGATCCGGACCCCTGCGCCTTCGATATGCGCCCGGACAGTCAACGGACCGAGGTCTTCCGGGGAGAGCTTCAAGGTCATCACGTGGGAGCCGGGCGCCGCCGATGCAAGCGAGAACAGCGGTGCGGACACTTGGGACAGCAGCTTCGCCGGGTCTGCCTGGAGAGTGGGCGTTGCCATGCCGGGAGCGGCTGTCGTAGGAGCCTCCTGAAGTGGCGGCGCCGGCCGCCCCACCAACGGAATTCCTGCCTGAATCTCCGAGGGAAGCCCGGGTGCCGCGGCGACTTGCGTGTCCTGCCCAAGGACCGGTGGCGAGTCCCGTTGGGTCCCGGCTTTCCCGACGGGAAGTACGACGGCGGTGCCCGGCTCGCCTGCTTGGGCTGCGGTCGCGGTGACCCCGGTCGCGAGGCCGGCGGTCAGCGGGTTGATGGGCAGCGAGTTACCGCGGAGCGGGCCGGCGGGTAGCGCGACGGTTGGCGGCGGGCTACTGGGCAGGGCGCCGGGCATCTGGCTGGCAGGTGCAGCGGCCGGCAACGGGCTGGCCGGCAACGGGCTGGCCGGGATCGGACCAGGCTGGGCTGGGCTCTGACCAAGGCTCCCGAGCGGCAGCGCAGCCGGCACAGATGCGCCCACCTCCGTTCCAGCCGGCGTCGCCTGAGCGTTGCCCGCGGGCATCCTGACTGGCAGTCTTGCCGCTGCCGACGTGCCTGCAATGGCTTTGGCCGGGACCGTACTGTCAACGGCACTGTCTTTGGCCGACACAGTAACGCCAGTGCCGCCCGCCTGCGGAGCAGCGGTCCCGGCCGCGAGTCCACCAGCAACAGCGGCGGCGGCCGCATCAACAGCACCCACCACGGCGGCCGCAACAGCACCCACCACAACAGCACCCGCCACGCCAGCCGCCTCAACCACACCCACAGCATCAACCCTGTCCTTGGCGACCTTCGACGCTTCCGGTTTGGCGGCTCGGGCGACCGGCCCGGAACCGTCGCCGGCAGGCTCTTCCTGGGCGCCGCCGTCGGGGGTCTGTTGTGCGGTCCCGAGCGAGGTCTTCGCGTCGGACGCCAGCACGCCGTTCATCACGGCATCAAACCCGGCAGCCCCGCCGGACTGCTGCACGGGCGAAGAGCCGGGAACAGCCTGACGCGGAACTGCCGCAACAGAGAGTGGCAACGGCATCACGAGCCTCCCGCGGGGACAATCCGGCGGATCGCAGTCAGATTGGACTGCTGTTCCCACGCATCGCGGATCTGGATGGTCTGGCCGGGGACGGGCGCGTCGATCGCTTTGCCGTTGCCGAGGTAGATGGAAATGTGTTCGCCGCCGAAACTCACCAACAGGTCGCCGGGCTTGGCTTGGGCCAAGGATGCCACGGGAGTGCCTTGCCGCATCTGGTCGCTGACGACGCGCGGCAGATCAACGCCGAGGTCCTTGAAGACGCGCTGCACGAAGCCTGAGCAATCCATGCCCACCGCCGGGTTGGTGCCGCCCCAGACGTAGGGCACACCGACGTATTTCTTGGCGTCGGCCACCACGGCATCGCCCGTGACAGCGCCGGTGGCCGTGCCTGTACCGGCACTCGAAAGCGCGCCCGCGATGCCGGAGAGGGCGGCACTGCCGCCGAGCCCCAAGGAAGAAGAGAGCTGGCTCACGTCCGGCGTCGCCGATCCCCCGACGGCGGAGCTCAGCGCTTGCGCGAAGGACGCCGAGTCGGTGGAAGTGGCCGCGCCCGCGGCAGTGGAAGCGGTGGTGCTCGCGGCAGTTGCCTGAGGGCGGATGCCTTGGCTGAGTTGCTGCAACATCGACTCGATGCTCTGAATGCGCCCGATGGCCTCGGTCATGCTCACGAGGTGGCCTTCCGGTGCCACGCGGAGGACGCGATCTCGTCCAGCACGCCTTGCTCAGCGCGCAGCGCCGAAGCCTCAAATGCGGCGCCGTGCCGGGTTTCGAGCTTCTCGAGTCCTACTGCGCGGCGCTTGGCTTCGGTATATTCCGCGCGGGCCGCGGCGGCTTCAGCCTCGGCGCTGGCGGACAAGGCGTCAAGCTCGGCCAACATGCTTTGCGCGGACGCCCGGGCGGCCGCGATGGCCAGGAGAGACGCGGAGCTTCCGGCGCCTCCGGCGGACTCTGCCAGTTCCTCCCGGGCGGTGGCTCGGCGGGATCGCAGGGACGCAGACCGGGAGTTGGCACGGGCCAGTCCACTGGCGGCGGCATCCTGCTGCGTCTGGCGCAAACGCAACAACCCGGCCAGGGAGAATTGACGGTTCACGCGGCTCCTTCGAGGCTTGCTGAGAGGCGGAAGAGTTCCGGCCAGGACTCGCTGTACGGGGTGGATTCGTCCATGCTTTGCTGCAGGAACCCGTTGATGGCAGCTTCGTGGTCCAGGGCCGCGTCAACCAAGGGATTGCTGCCACGGTGGTAGGCGCCGACGTCGATCAGGTCCTGGGCGCTGCGCCGCGCGGCGAGGACCCTGCGAAGGGATGCCGCGAGCCCCGTGCGATCGGCCGAGTTGACCTTGGAGGCCACGCGGGACACCGAGCCAAGGACGTCCACCGAGGGAAAGTGCCCCGTGACGGCGAGCTTCCGGTCCAGGACCACGTGTCCGTCGAGGATCGAGCGGGCGGCGTCGGCGATCGGTTCGTTGTGGTCGTCGCCGTCCACCAGCACTGTGTAGATACCGGTCACGGATCCGGTTTCGGCGGTGCCGGCGCGTTCCAGGAGCCGGGCCAGAACGGAGAAGGTCGACGGCGGGTAGCCGCGGGTAGCGGGGGGCTCACCGGCGGAGAGGCCGATTTCGCGCTGGGCCATGGCCACGCGGGTCAGTGAATCCATCATGAGGACGACGTCCTTGCCGGCTTCGCGGAAGGATTCGGCAATCCGGGTGGCAGTGACGGCGGCGCGCAGGCGCATCAGGGCAGGCTCGTCGGACGTGGCAACGACCACCACGGAACGGGCCAGGCCTTCGGGGCCGAGGTCGTCTTCCAAGAACTCGCGAACTTCACGTCCGCGCTCCCCCACCAAGGCAATGACGGACACTTCGGCATCCGTTCCGCGGGCGATCATGGACAACAGCGAGGACTTGCCGACCCCCGAGCCCGCGAACAGCCCCATGCGCTGGCCTCGGCCAAGAGTGGCCAACGTGTCCAGGACGCGGACGCCGGTCTGGAGCGGAGTGTCCACCCGGGCACGGTGCATGGCCGACGGCGCCTCGTTGTCCAAAGGGACCATAGGACTCGCGGGCAACGGGCCTTTGCCATCGATCGGACGCCCGAGCCCATCGAGTACCCGTCCGAAGAGGCCACGGCCGGTGGGGACCAGGATCGGAGCGCCCTTGGAACGGGCCGGGTCTCCCGCGGCCACTCCGGTCAACCGTCCCAGCGGCATGCAGCGGACGGCGCCACTGACCGAGGCGACCACTTCGGCGTCGAGCCCGGGCGCCTCGCCCACCGTCACCAGGTCCCCCACCGCGCAGTCCAGTCCGGAGACCTCAAGGCCAAGGCCGAGGACGGACGTCACGGTACCCACGCGCTGCGGCGCCGCGGCGGCGAGGGCAGCGCGGAAACGGCCTGAGTGCGGCCGGTAGTTGATGCCGCTCATGCGTCTTTCCCCAGCAGGGCTGCCTTGGCCCTGTGCACTGCGGTGCTGAGCCGGGCGTCGAGCCAACCCTGCGGATATTCCGCAATCGCATCGCCCGGGTCCAGGGCGGGATCGGCCTTGAGTTCGACGCCGGCCACATTCCCGACGTCGACGGCGGACAGCGCGGCCAGGTCCGCCGGGTGGAGGCGGACCGTGGTCACCGCTTGCACGTCTGAAACCGTTGCCAGAGCCCGGGTCAACGCGGCGCGGGCGGTACTATCGCCGTCGTTGAGTTCGTAACCCAGAATGGCTTCCGCGAGCTCCATCGCGCTGGCCGCCAGCACGTCCTGCGCTTCCTCCAGCACGGCACCGCGGTGCTGCCGGGACACTGCGGCCGCCGCCTCGAGCACTCGGACAGCTTGCTCCACAGCCAGCTGCCCGGCGTCGAGCATTGCGCGGTGTTCGGCCTCGAATTGTTCGCGAAGGCGGCGCTGTTCCGCGGCCGCAGCCTGGATCCCGGCCGCGTAGCCCGCCGCGTGTCCCTGGGTGTATCCCCGGTCCTCTTTGCGCGACCTCGCGGCCGGTTGGATGTCCGGGAAGATCACCCTCTGGAATTCAGCCTCAGTAGACATAGTCGTCTTCCTCGCCGCGTCGGACCACGATGGCGCCTTCGGCTTCCAGCTCACGGATGGAACGGACAATCTCTGCCCGGGCTTCTTCAACCTGGGAGGCGCGCACCGGCCCGGCGGAAGCCATTTCGGCTTCCAGGATTTCGAGGTTGCGGCCGGACACGTTGGTGCGCACGGCGTCGAGAACCACGGCAGGGGCACCCTTCATGGCGACAGCGAGCACTTCGGCATTGACGCCACGAAGGATCTGCTGGATGTCGCGCCGTTCCAATTTCACGATGTCCACAAAGGTCAGCATCCGGGCGCGCACTTCCGTGGCCAGTTCCGGATCGAGGGTTTCCAGGCCTTCCAGCACGGAACGTTCGGTGTTGACGTCGGAACGGTTGATGATGTCGACGAGGGGCTGGATGCCGCCGACAATCTCGCTCGACTTCCTTTGCGACATGACGGCTCCGGCACGAACCTTGAGCGTCTCGGCCACGATGCCCACGGCCTCCGGCGAAGCCAATCCCATCGTGGCTATGCAGCGGGCCACCTCACTGCGTTGCACGTCGCCCAAGCCGGCCATGACCGCGGAAGCCTTGCCCGGCCGCAAATGCGCCAGGATCAAGGCGATGGTCTGCGGCATCTCGCCGTCGATGAGGGCAAGCAGCTGGCCGGAATCCATCATCTCCAGGAATTCGAAGGACTTCCCGGCCATCGTGGAGGCGAGACGGTCCATGAAACCGGCCGCTTTGTCCGCACCGAAGGACGCTTCCAGGAGCCCGACGGCGAATTCCTGGCCGCCGCGGGCCGTCCGGCGTCCGCTGACCGCAAGGTCGTGGAATTCCGTCATGACGTGGTCTGCCACGGATGAGGAGACGCGGCGCAAGCGTACGATCTCGGCGGCGATGTCCTCGGCCTCGGATTCGGAGAACTGGGTCATGACGGACGCTGCGCTGGTAGGGCTCATCTGCATGAGCACCACCGCCACCTTCTGGGCGCCGGTCAAGCCTCCTACGTCCAGCTCCCCCACCCTCATACGGACTGCCTTTCATCCATGAGCCCGCGCAGGTAATCGGCGGTCCGGGCGGGGTTCTCGGCAACCATGGCTTCAATCTGGGCCCGCCGCCGTTCGCCGTCGAGAGCCTCAGCGCCTGGCATCGGCAACGCCGGGACCGGATGAACCGGCGGCAGTTCGATCGCCGAGGTGGCGGGCGGTCCTTCGATCGCCGGGGTGGAGACCGCTTCAGGCAGCATCTCGTAATCAAGGCGTTCGCCAAGGTCAACCGGTTCGCGGTGCTGCCGGCGCCGCAGGAGGATCAGCACGAGCACGATCAGCGCTACGACTGCCAACAGGATGCTGCCCGCGAGAATGAGCGTGTTCATCAAATCCGACTGTTGCTTGGCGTCGGCTTGCGATTTGGCCGCGCCCAGTGCCTGGGACGCCGCGTCTGCGGCCGAGGTACTGAAGGGCAGCACTTCGACTGTCACCACGTCGCCGCGGGTGGGATCGACGCCGGCCGCGGAAGTAACGAGTGCCTTGACCGAGTTGACGTTGAGTCCGGCCGCCGCCGACTGGTTGATCGCCACCGAGATGGTCTGGCGTTTCACGGCGCCTTGCGGAATGGTGCGGTCTTCGGTGACTTTGTTGACGGCGTTGTTCTTGGTGGTGTCGCTGGAATCGAACGTTCCGTTGCCGTTGGTGCCGCCCGGCACGGCAATGTTGTCCGGGCCAAGGACACCGGAGGCGCCGCCGCCGGTTCCCGTGTACTTCTCGGTCTTGGTGGTCTCGCTGAGCGGAGCGGCATCCTTGGCGGTGGAGAACGTCTCGCTGCGCTGCTGCGCGGACTCGGCGGTCACGTCGGCCGCGACGGCGACGGTGGCGTTGCCCGGTCCCACAACCCTATCGAGTACAGCCTTCACCGAATCGGAGGTGCGCTGTTGGTAGTCGGCGGCTTGCTTGGAGGAGGAGCCCGTGGCTCCGCCTCCCACCGTGGAGAGGACGTTGCCCTGGGAATCCACCACGGTCACGTTCGTTGGCTTCAGGTTTTCGATCGCGGCGGACGTCAAGTGCACGATCGCCTGGACCTTATCGGCGGACAGGGTGATGCCCGGCTGTGTTTCCACGAACACGGATGCCGTCGCGTCCGGAGCCTTGTCAACGAACACCGTTTTGGCCGGAAGGGCCAACTGCACGGCGGCTGTCTTTACGCCGTCCATGGCCTGGATGGTGGTGGCGAGTTCACCCTCGAGCGCGCGTTTGTAGGTAACCGATTGCTGGAATTCGGACGAGGTTACGCCGAGCTTGTCGAGCAGCGAATAGCCGGTGGCCGCGGTCGCCGGAAGACCGGCCGCGGCGGCTTTCAGCCGTTCGTCGTTGACCTTGTCGTCGGGGACGAGGATGGTGGAACCGCCGTTGCTGAGCTCGTACGGGACATTGTCCTTGCGCAGCTGCTCCACGATCCCGTTGGCATCCGTGTCCTTCAAACCGGAGAACAACGGCGAGTAGGACGGCTTGCCCAACCATGCTGACAGGGCCACTCCGCCGAGCACCAGGACGGCGATGCCGATGATGGCGATGGTGCGCTGCCCTGCCGTGAACCCCTTGAATCCATCGCCCATCTTGCGGAAGAAGGCGGCAATCTGTGGAGGCATCAGGCCTGCATCCTCATGGTCTCGTTGAACGCGTCAACGCCCTTGTTCCGCACCGTGGAGACAAGCTCCATGGTGATCTGGGCGCGGGTGGCAGCGATTGTCGCCTTGTGGATATCGTCAAGGTTGCCCGTTACCGCGGACACGGCCAGCTGGTTCGACGTCGACTGCAGTGACTGGAGGTTGTCCACGGCACCAGTCAGCGCCGTCGCAAAGCCGTTGCCGTCCGAAGTTCCCGCGGCTCCGGTTACGTTGCCGGCGCCGCCCAGGTAGCCGGTGCCGGTGACGCCCTGCACGGAAAGTCCCCCGCCGCCTTGAATTGCGCCGATCGGGTCCAAAGCCATCAGGATTTTCCTATCTCAAGCGCTGCCTGGTACGTCTCACGGGCCCGGTCCACCACTTGGGCGTTGGCCTGGTAGCCGCGTTGCGCCACAATCAGGGCACCCATCTGTTCGGCGAGGTCGATGTCCGGGTAACGGACATAGCCTTGGGCATCGGCAAGCGGATGGTCCGGTTGATACACGAGCCTGCCGGTCGCACTGCCTTGCGGAGTGCTCTTGACGTACACGCCGGTTCCATCGCTGCCCTCGGCGGCTTCGATGTAGCGGGCTTGGAACGCCTTGCCGCTGGTGCGGGTGGCGGTATTAATGTTGGCCAGGTTGTCCGAGACTGCATCGAGCCATTTGCGGTGGACAGTCAGGGCGGAGCCGGCAATCCCGATCGCGTCGAAAGTCATCAGCTGGTCCTCATGGCCGTGCGTAGGGCGGTGAATTGTTCGCCGATGGCACGGGAGGCGAACTGGTAGCGCAGGACGGTGTCTACGTTCGAGAGGGTTTCGGTGTCCAGGTTGACGTTGTTGCCGTTGAGTTGGGTGGGTTCCTGGGACGTAGTGACGGAAGCCGTGGCCTGCCCGTCTCCGGCGCTCACCGAGGCCGCAAGCGCGTCTTCGAACTGGACCCTTTTGGCGTGGTAGTTCGGTGTGTTGACGTTGGCGATGTTGTTGGCGATGGTGCGCTGGCGCAATGAGAGCCCGTCCAGGGCGCTACCAAGGGCAACGGAAGTCACTGACTCGAACACGACGGCCTACCTTCGCGAATAGTATGAAGAGGCCGATCCGTGGCCGTGCATCGAGCAATCCCTGCTCAACTTCCACCATCGGCAAGCATGTGGCATCCGTTAGCCGATGAGGGATTGTTTTCAATACTTTCTCTTCAGCCCTGCACATCCAGGAACAGCGGGAGCGCGGAACTTTGGCTGTCCGGGACCGTGCTGAGCGCGTCCAAGTGGGCGAGGGCGTCGTTGCGGACCTTGCCGAGCATCGCCATGGACTCCAGCTGCGCGTCCAGTATCCGGCGTGCTTTGTCCGCCAGCTCCTCAGGCAGCGGCCCGGCCTCGTCCGCGGCGGGCGGATTCCATGCCTCGGGCTCGCCGCCGGAGACGGCCAAGGCGATGTCCGCTTCAAGCCGGTCCAGGATTCCGGACCATGCCTGCATAGGATCAGCCGACACCGAGTGTGCCGTTCGTCCGTGCCGTCCCGGATACCGTCGCCTGGACAGGCAGCTGCGAAGCGGCGTCGTGCCAGCCTTGCCGGAGGGGTTCCAGGAGCACAATGCATTCTTTGGTCCGGTTGACGTCGCGGTAGATGTTTGCGCCGATCATCGCTTCCATCGCGTACTGGTAGATGCTCAGCAGTCCGGATGCCCCGTCCCACACGTCGGTCTTCAGGGTGGAGGACAGCTCGGTGACGATCGACTGGGCATGCAACAGGTTCTCGCTTGCGACACCCCAGTTGGCATTCTCCTGGGCGAACTGGGCGCGGTTCAGGTCCAGGAGCAGCCGGTCATAAAGCATCGTGAGGAGCCTGGCCGGCGGAGCCGACAGGACGGCGTCGTCGTTGTACCGGGAAAGCTGGCTGGCGCGGAGGGCTGTGGAGGTCATGCGTTACGCTCCCTACTTCGTCGAGCTTGAGAGGCCGGCAATCTGGCCGGTGAGCCATGATTGCTGGGCGTTGAGTTGGCCGAGGGCAACTTCCATGGCGTTGTACGTCGTTTGCAGGGTCTGCCGCCTGGAGGCCAAACGCTGGTCCCAGTCGGAGATCTGGCTCCCGAGGTCGGTCACTTCGGATTGTTGCCCCTTGATCAGGGCGGTTACCGAACCACTGAACGGATCGGTAGCGCTGGTTGCTGCGTCGGACACGCGGGATGCAATGGTCTGGAGCGCTGCCTGCGTCCCGGCGGGATCCGAAGCCAAGGACGATTGGAGCTTGGCCGCGTCAAACGTGAAGTTTCCATCCCTGGTGACGTTGATTCCGTATTCGGAGGGAGACTTCCCGTTCACGGGCATGGACACGGCGGAGAAGACTTGGTCGTTGACCGAGCGGACGCCGCTGTTGCCGCTGAAGATGCCGCCACTGGCCGCGGAGGCGCCGTTGGCGTCGGTCGTCTGGGTCACGGCGCTGTAAATGGAGACGAAGCCGAGGACGTCATTGACGGCGTTCACCAGATCCCCGGCCTTCTTGGTGATGCCTGCGGAGTCACTGGCAATGTTCACGGTCACCGGTCCGGCAGTGACGGCGGAGGCCGCCACTGACACCCCGGGAAGCAAATCAGTGAAGGTGTTGGTTCCGGACGTGATTGTCTGCGCTGCCGGAGTCCCCGCATACAGCGTCGCTTTGGCATCCTGGGCGGCCTTGACGACGGCGGCGGAGGGGTCAGCCATCAGGTCGGTCGCGGTGCCCGCGCTCACTTGCGCTGCCGTGCCCTGGTAGACGCTGTACGCTCCAACCGCACCTGAAGTGGCCGCGGTCAGTTGAAGGCGATAGGTTCCGTTGCCTGCCGGGACCTTGACGGCCCGGGCCGGGCCGGACGCCGCGTTGATCGCCGTCACGACGTCGTCAAGGGAGGTGGATGCAGGCGTGATCTCAGTCTTTTTTCCCGTGGAGTCGACGAGCGTCAGGTGTGCCGGTGCACCCGAGCCGTCGGTGGGCCAGTTGCTCATGGCCGCGGTGACGTCCACTTGGCTCTGGGCCAGCTGGGTGACGGTGACGTCGATTGAGCCCGCGGTCGCGGAGGTGGTCGCCGTCGCAGTGATCGACGGGGAAGTCGTGGTGGCGCTAAACAGGTTCAAGGCGTTCACGGCCGAGTCGCCGCTTGCGAGGTCTTTCAGTGACGACAGCTTCGAGTTCAGCGATTGAAGCGTCGAAATCATTGTCTGGTCCGACGCAAGCTTCGTCTTCAGAAGTGTCTGCGGTTGTGCTTCCACCGCCATGAGCGAATCAATGATGGAGGTGGTGTTCAAGCCGCTGGCGAGGCCGTCGATCGAGCTTGCCACGTTTGGTCCTTCCGGATGTGTTGGTTACGTCGGCGGGGTCCGGACGCGAATGGCGGCCAGGGGTGTGTTCCCGTCCTGGCCGCCGTTCGCTGATTACCGGTCAGCTACCGGAAGGTCTTAGCGCAGGAGCGAGAGAACGCCCTGGCCGGACTGGTTGGCCTGGGCCAGCATTGCGGTGCCGGCCTGGGACATGATGTTGGCCTTGGTGTACTTGACCATTTCCGAAGCCATGTCCGTGTCCGTGATGCGGGACTCGGCTGCCTGCAGGTTTTCGCCGGAGACCTGGAGGGTCTTCGTGGCGTGCTCCAGACGGTTCTGGGTTGCACCCAGGTCGGCGCGCTGGGCGGAAACGGCCGCGATGGCCGTGTCAACGGCAGCGATGGTCAGCTGGGCGTTGGCGCTCGTGTCCACCTTGAAGCCTGCAGCACCCGCGGCGCCGGAGAGGCCGGTAGCGCCGGTTCCGACGGCGGTCGCGACGTCGCCGAGGTTGACGGCGATCTTGTCGTTGGCGCTGCCGCCGGTGCCGACCTGGATGTTCAGGGACGCGCCGCTGTTTCCAGCCGCACCCTTAAGCAGATCGATGCCGTTGAACTGAGTGGACTGCGTGAGGCGGTCCAGTTCCTTGCCGAGCGAGTCGCCTTCACCCTTGATCGCCGCACGGGAAGCGGTGTTGTTGGTGTCGTTCGAGCCCTGGACAGCGAGGTCACGCATGCGCTGGAGGATCGAGTGGACTTCGGTCAGTGCACCTTCAGTGGTCTGGATGACCGAGATGCCGTCCTGGGCGTTGCGGGCGGCGACTGCCGAGCCGCTGACCTGGGACTTGAGGCCTTCCGAAATTGCCAGGCCTGCTGCGTCGTCAGCTGCACGGTTGATGCGCAGGCCGCTGGAAAGCTTCTCCATCGACTTGGACACGTCGTTCTGCGTGCGGTTGAGGTTGCCGTAAGCGTTGTTCGCCATCAGGTTTGTGTTGATTGCCATGCCCATGATGTATTCCTCCATGATTGGGTCTGCTGGTACTTCCAGGCCGTCCGTGGCCTGTCACTTCTGGTTATCGGAACGGCGGTCCCCTTTGGTTAGCAAAACGCCGCAGGAAAATTTGCCACAGGCCTCAAGATCCGCCGCGCGTCGCTTGACTGGACAAAGCGAATAAATCATGCATAAACAACGCCTAACGCATGGGCCGCGGCAGCCGATAGTTGTTTTCAGCGCGGCGAAGGCACAGGGGAAGTGTTTTCCCGCGGCAACGCACCCGAAAAACCAACCCGGAACTGGAGTTGACCCGACATGGCCATCCATGAACTGTCGGCCCTGCTGTGGCGAGAACGTGAGCTACTGGATCTGCTGACATTCAAGCTGGAGGAAGAGCAACTGCTCCTCACGGCGGGTAAATCCCGTTGGTTGCCGCATGGCACCCGGGAAGTGGAGCAGGTCCTGGGGCACCTGTCCAAGGCAGGGCTTGCAAGGGCGGTGGAAGTGGCGGCCGTGGCAGAGCAATGGGGGTTGCCTGCCGAGTCTTCACTGGGCGAGCTGGTCACAGCGGCCCCGGAAGAGGCCTGGGCTGATGTCCTGTCCGCGCACCTGAACGCGATGCAGCAGCAAACCGCGGCCATCAAGGAGCTGCGTGATTCGAACGAGCAGTTCCTTCGCGCCGCCGTCCGCTCCACCCAGGAAACCATGGCGGACCTGAAACCGGCGGCCGGGACGTACGACTCCCACGGGCGGACCGGTTCCCAAAGCGGGACAGCAGACTCAACCCCGTCCCGCCTTTTCGACCAGCAATTCTGACCGAAACTCATCAAACGTAGACGGACATGCAAAGGCCGGATCACCTCAAGGCCCGGATCACCCAAAGGACACAGCAGTGAGCACATTCGGCGGACTCAATACGGCCTACCTGGGCCTCACCGCGGCGCAGCAGGGCATCAACGTTGCCGGACAGAACATCGCCAACGCCGGCACTGACGGGTACACCAGGCAGCGGATCGAGCAATCCGCCGTCGGCGCACCCGCGCGCACGGGCCTCTTCACGGCGGGTGCCCAGGCCGGTCAGGGCGTGTCGGTGGACGGAATCGCCCGCCTGGGCAACAGCTTCCTCGATGCCGGGGTTCGCTCCAGCGCGGCCCAGGCCGGTTACGCCGGCTATCGGTCCACCCAACTCCAGCAACTCGAAGGCTCGCTGAGCGAGCCCGGTCCCGCCGGAATATCGACGGCGTTGCAGACCTTCTGGTCCTCGTGGCAGGGAGTCTCCAACCACCCAGGCGAAGCAGCCCCGGCCGGCGTGCTGCTGCAAGCCGGCACCACCGTTGCCAATGCGGTGTCGGCGGGATACAAGGCCTTGGATTCCCAGTGGACCCGGATACGAGGAGAAGCCCAAAGTACCGTCGCAACCCTGAACGATGCCGCAGCCCAGGTGGCCGGCTTCAACGCGACGATCCGTTCCGTCACAGCCTCGGGCGGCTCAGCCAACGAGATCATCGATGCCCGAAACAAGGTGGTTGAAACCATTGCTTCCTTGGCTGGCGGAACTGCCCGGGACAACGCCGACGGCACGGTGGATGTCTTCGTGGGCGGCAACGCCATCGTCTCGGGCACGTCGCACCGCGAGCTCACGCTGGGCGGCCAGGCGAGCATGGGCGCACCGGGCTCGACATTGGCGCTGGGAGGACCCGTCCAGTTGGAATGGGCCGATCGCCCCGGTGTGGCGGTTTCCCTCGACGGCGGAAAACTCGCCGGCGCCGTCTCCCTCCTTGCCCCCGCCACGGCGGGAGGCGCGGGAGGGGCCATCTCCGAGGCCGCCGCTTCCTACAACGCCTTCGCCACCAAACTCATGAACGACGTCAACGCCGTGCACCGCACCGGGCAGTCCACCACCGGCACCTCAAATCTCGATTTCTTCGCAACCACCCCTGGCGCCCCGGCGGCCCTGTCCCTCAGCGTTGTCCCGACGAGCGCCGCGGGAATCGCCACCGGCAGCCCCGGCTCCGGCGCCCTCGATGGCAAAATCGCCGACGCCGTTGCCCAAATCGGCACCGGGCAAGGATCCCCTGATGCCTTGTGGTCCGGAATCGTCACAGGGATCGGCACGACGTCCCAATCGGCACAGCAGCATCAGCAGCTCGCCGATGCGGCGAGCACAGCCGCCGTCGGGCAGCGTTCCTCCGGTGCGTCCGTCAGCCTCGACGAGGAGAACATCAGCCTCCTGAGCAACCAGCACGCCTACCAGGCGGCTGCCCGGGCCATGACGGCCGTGGATGAAGCCCTCGACGTCCTGATCAACCACACCGGATTGGTGGGAAGGTAAGCCATGCTGAACCGTGTAACGAACCAAACGATGTCCGCGGCCGCGCAACTGAACCTGCAGGCCGGGCAGGCCAAGCTCGCCGCGCTGCAGGACAAGGCCAGCAACCTCAAGAACATCACCAGGCCCTCCGACGATCCCGCGGCCACGGCGAACCTGCTCGCCACGAAAAGCCAGCTCAGTGCCGCCGGACAGTATTCGAACAACATCGACGACGGCAATGGTTGGCTGACCACCGCCGATTCCGCCCTCGGGCAGGCCACCAACATCCTCAACCGGGTCCGTGACCTGACGGTCCAGGCTGCCAACGGTTCCCTGAACAGCAACGCCAAGGAGGCGATCGCCGTCGAAATCGAAGGCCTCAACAAGGACCTCCTGGCCCAGGCGAACACGCAGTACCTGGGCCGCAATGTCTTCGCCGGGAGTTCCGATTCCGCCGGCGCGTTCAGCAACGCCACGCCACCGGTCTTCAACGGAACGCCAGGCAGCACAGTGGAACGGCGGATTGACGCGACACAGACGGTGCGGGTAGACGCCGACGGCGGTGCGATCTTCGGTGACGGCGCCGGCTCCGTCTTCGCTTTGGTGAGCAACGTCGTCGCCGATATCCGCTCCGGCGCGGATGTCAGCGGGCGTTTGACGGCGATCGGCGACAAGATCAAGTCGGTTGTCAACGGACGCGCGGACGCCGGTGCCAGGCAGACTAAGCTCATGCGCGCCCAGGACTCCGTCGACGGACTAAAGGCCTCGCTGGACGCACAGCGCTCCGGAATTGAAGACGCAGACATCGGAAAGGTCGTCATGGACTTGAAGCTGCAGGAAACCAACTACCAGGTTGCCCTCGCGGTCACCGCCAAGACGCTCCAGCCCACGCTCATGGATTTCCTGAAATGAGCACCGCACAGGCTTCCCGGGCGTTGAGCTTCACCGCGCCCATGCCCGGGCTTGAAGCGTCCGACGGCTTCGCCTTGCGGGGAATCGACGGCGCCCCCGGGCTCTACGCGATGGAGTCGGCGAGCCCGCGGATCCGGATGTTCCTGGCCGAGGCCGTCGTATACGTTCCGGACTACGCGCCCGCCATCCCCCGCTCGACACTGGACGATCTCGGCCTGGACCGGGCTGAGCTGGCAACCACGTTGGTGGTGGTCAACCCGAGCCCGGAGAAGACCACGGTAAATCTCGCGGCCCCGATCGTGCTGAACCCGGAGACCGGACGCTGCACGCAGCTTCTCCTCGATAGCAAGGAATACCCCCTCCGGGCCGAGCTGAGCGCCTAAGAAGCACGCCTCCCCTGACGCTCGCTCACTTTTGGGTCCCTTCCGGCAGACGCTCGCTCAGATGATCTGAGCGGGCGTCACCGCTTTTGGCCCCATATGTGAGCGAGCGTCCCTTCTTGAGCCGCGGGGAGCCGCGGGGATCCCAGGATCGCGGATCGCTAAACCCGCTGGGCCTCCCCCGACGCTCGCTCACTTTTGGGCCGTTTCCGGCCGACGCTCGCTCACTTTTAGGCCGTTTCCGGCAGACGCTCGCTCAGAAGTTCCACTCCGAACCAAAATTGTTTGGTCAAACCACTTGCGCCAGGGCTTCTCCCCGTCCATACTAAATGAACGTCATTCATTTAGTGACTCCCGTCTCACCGGAGAACAGCCATCATGATCTGCACCACCTACCCGGGCGCCCCAACCTCCCCCGCCCGCCATCAGCTTCGATGACCCCGCAGACGGCTTTCACTGCAACACCCAGCAACAACCTTCGGCCCATCTAGAAAGAGCCAAGCACATGACTCAAATAACCCGCCCAAGCGCCAGGAAAACCGTGGAGGCCCACGATCCCGCCGGCACCGAGCACGGCATCAGCGGCAAAGGACTCAAGACGGGGCAGCTGGGGCTCCTCGCCGTCGTCGTCCTTGGTATTTCTTCCGTGGCGCCCGCGTACAGCCTCACCAGCTCACTGGGCCCGGCGGTCAACGCGGTAGGCCTGCAACTCCCCGCGATCTTCATCGTCGCCTTCATCCCGATGATCCTCGTGGCGTTCGCCTACCGGGAGCTCAACGCAGACTCGCCGGACAGCGGCACCACCTTCACATGGGCAACCAAGGCTTTCGGCCCCTTCATCGGATGGATGGGCGGCTGGGGGCTGCTTGCCGCGAACATCATCGTCCTTTCCAACCTGGCAGGCGTCGCGGTGGACTTCTTCTACCTCTTCCTCGCCCAGGTTTTCGGCAACCCCGATCTTGCCGACCTCACTTCCAACAAAGCCTTGAACATCGCCACGTGCCTGGCCTTCGTGGCACTGGCTGTCTGGGTCAGCTACCGGGGACTTCACGCTACCAAACTCGTGCAGTACGCCATGGTGGGATTCCAGGTAGTGGTCTTGGGCGTGTTCATCGTCATGGCCCTCACCCATGCCTCCTCCGGCGACACCCCGACGGCTATCGCCTTCAGTTGGGACTGGTTCGACCCCACGAAGATCAGCAGCTTTGAGCAGTTCGCTGCCGGCATGTCCCTCGCGGTCTTCGTCTACTGGGGCTGGGACGTTTGCCTGACGGTCAACGAAGAGACCAAGGGCGGCAAGGGTACTGCCGGCAAGGCGGGCACCACGACGGCGATCGCAGTGCTGGGTCTCTACGTCGCCGTAATCGTCGCAACCATGATGGTGGCTGGCGTTGGTGGGGACGGCATCGGGCTCAACAACCCGGACAACCAGTCCAATATCTTCGCCGCGTTGGCGTCCCCTGTGATGGGTCCTTTGGCCATCCTCATGTCTTTGGCCGTACTCGCAGGCACAGCGTCGTCCCTGCAGTCCACTATGGCCTCTCCCGCCCGAAGCCTTCTCGCCATGGGTCACTACGGCGCCCTTCCGCAGAAGTTCTCCTCCGTGAGCAAGCGCTTCGGTTCCCCCGGATTCGCAACCATCATGGCCGGGGCTATCTCCGGCGGGTTCTACGCGATCATGAAGGTTGTCAGCGAGAATGTCCTCAACGACACCATCCTGGCTCTGGGCTTGATGATCTGCTTCTACTACGGAATGACCGCCTTTGCCTGCGCTTGGTACTTCCGGCACAGCGTATTCAGCAGCGTCCGCAACTTCTTCATGCGGCTGCTTTTCCCGGTGATCGGCGGCGTGGTTCTGACCCTCGTCTTCATCCAGACGGCGGTGGACAGCTGGTCCCCCGACTTCGGCAGCGGTTCCGAGATTTTCGGCGTCGGCCTCGTATTCATCATCGGCGTGGGCATCCTGGCCCTCGGAGCGGTGGTCATGGTGATCATGGCCCGCGTCCGTCCCGGCTTCTTCCGCGGCGAAACCCTTCGCAAGGACACACCGGCCCTCGTGGTTCCCGAATAAGCCAGCAACTCTCAGCGTGGCAGAAGCCCTGTTCCGGCATCACCCGGAGCAGGGCTTCTGTTGTAGTTGCTTCACCACATGTGCGCGACGTCGATCACCAGCCGCGATCCCGTTCCCGGACCGGCCAGCGTGAAGACCCTGAAGGGGAGCCGGGCGCGGACACCCAGGCCAAGGCTCGTGTATCCCTCGAAGCTGCCCGCGAAGGCCACTTGCCGGAAAGTCTTGTAGTCCGAGACGTTCGTGAGCTCGTTCTTGTCGGCCGGGTTGTACGTGGCATTGCCGCTGGAACTATAGGCGGGGGCGTTGACCGTGACTTGCAGGAACGCATTGCCCCTCAGCTCGACGGGAAGTCCCGAGCCATCGTGGAGTACTTGTGGAACGTAGCGGATTGAATAGCCGGCAACGGCGCCATTCAGGTCGATCACCAGGCGGTCAAAGCACGGTTGCTGCCCCGTCCGGACATTCACCACTTGCGCTTGGGTCAGCGCGGGGTTTGACTTCGCCAACGATCCCCACGCGATCCCGCAATACGGGGCTGCCGACGCTTCCCCTGGAACCACTAGACCAAGCCCGGCGGCCACTACCAAAGCTGCCAACCACGCGTAAAACCTTCTCACTTGGGCCCACTCCCCTTGAATTCTTGAGCGATCCGATACCTCAAGCGTAGGAGCGTCCGGCCCCTTGAGAGAGCTTCGTATCCGCTTCGGCGCCCAACTGTTAACAGGCTTCGCGAAGGGTCACGAGGACGTGATTCAACGGTCTGCTTTCCGCGGTTTTCCGGGGTTTCGGCGCCGTCTCGCGCCTCTGTTCGTTATCACGGATAACGACGTCGGAGCGCTTGCCGGCATCGATTGCTCCGTAACTGTCGTTTTGAACGCTCAGAACGACAGTTACGGAGCAATCGATGGGCCTACGCATGCAAAAGCCCCGCCCGACTGGTTTGGGGTTGCTGGATTCCAGTCGTGCGAGGCTGATTTGCGTGCGGGGTTTAGCCTTCGCAGTCGCGGCAGTACTTGAGGCCGTTCTTTTCCAGCGCGATCTGCGAGCGGTGACGGACCAGGAAGCACGATGAACACGTAAATTCATCGGACTGCTCCGGGACAACGATGACGGTTAGTTCTTCGCCGGACAGATCGGCGCCCGGAAGATCGATGCCCTCGGCTGTGTCGTTCTCGTCGATGTCGATGACAGCAGTCTGGGCACCGGAGCCGCGCGATGCCTGAAGGGCCTCGAGCGATTCGGCGGGAGACTCTTCTTCGGTCTTGCGTGGGGCGTCGTAATCGGTAGCCATTGGTGTGGTTCACTTTCGTTGCTGCATAGTGCCATTTCAGGCACCTCAGTGAAGCAGTTTAGGGCATAGTACACGCCGTCAACGAATAGTGTGTTCAACAAGACATTTGGCCACGTAAGAACCCCGGAATCCCGGGGGTTTTCGCTACTCTACGACGCGGATTTTCCGCGCTTGGGCGTCGGCAATGGCCACACCGCTGAGCGCCGGGAGCCAACCGTAGCGGGTGGTTTCAGTGGCTCCGGAGGCCCCCAGCTCGGCAGCGTCGTAGAAGTAGGCAGCTTCGATCCAGGCGCTCACCTTGGACATGATGGATACGATCATGCGGCCACGCTATCGAGGCCCGGTTCAAGACCCGTTTCCGCTCTGTCACAGCCGTGTTAAATGATCCTATAGCTCAGTATCCGCGTGCCGCCGTCGTCGTCGCCGTCGTCGGGCGCCGCGTGAATCAGCAGCCCGGATTCATCCGCAGTGACGGTGACAGGGTTGCGGGTGATGACGTGACCGGCGCCGCTGAACACGCCGATGGGCACGTCCCACGTGATTCTTTGCCGCAGCGGTTCCACCAGGGCCAGCCCTCCGAGTTCAAGGACACCACCATCAACCTGCGGCAACAGGGAAATCCCGCTGCACAGCAGAAGTCCCGGACCGAGGAGCTGGGCATCCTGGTAGTCGACGAAGTGGCCAGGGTTCTCCCACTGATCCACCAGCCGGCCTTCCGTGTCCCAGATGTAGAGCTGCCGGGAACCCCAGCTTCCGCCGAACACCAGGTCCAGTCCGGGATCGCGCACGATCCAACCGATGTGGTCCTCCACCCGGAACCGCTCGCGGACCTCGAAGGTGCCCGGATCGATCGTATAGATGGTGCTTCTGCTCGCGGCCCGGTACTCGGCGACGGAAACCCAGACGTGGTCGCCGTCGAAATCGATACCCCCGGGGTGATACGCCGCGTCCTCGCCCACGGGAATATCGCGAAGCAGCCCACCGTCCGGCCCGAGGACGAACACGTGCCCGCTCCCCCGCCCCGGAGTCCGCAGTGCCGGATCCGCCGCGGGGCGCGGCGCATCGAGGATCTCAACGGAGGACAAGAACGTGAGTCCCTTGGCGAAGGCCATGCCCTGCGGGTGGTGGGTCGGAAAGTCGAGGCTGATCTCCCCGACCAGCTTGAAGCAGCTCCGCCGGTCGAGTGCGAAAAGAGCGGCGAGAAGCTCAGTCCCCCGCATCGGCATGGGCCTGCCTCCACAGCTCGTAAAGCTCGGCCGCGTATTCCGGACGGGCCGCAAGGACCCCGCCGGTTTCCGGGAACGTGTCCATCTCGCCTTCGGAATTGAGGACGACGCCACCGGCCTCCTGAACAATGAGCGTCGCCGCCAAGTGGTCGATCGGGCTGAAGCACCCGATGATCGCTCCCGCACCACGCCCGGCAGCTACGCCCACCACCGTCATGGTCGCTGAACCCATAATCCGCATGATGCTGTGCCGCTCGCCCAGCTCCGCGAGCAGTTCCAGCATCCCGGGCCACGGCAAGTGCCCCGCGAGTTCGGTCGCCACCACGGTTCCGGCCAGGGCCGACGTCGGAACTCCCGCGGAAGCCAGCGACAGCGGCTTTCCGTTGAGCCACGCACCGTGACCGGCCCACCCCTCGAAAATCTCGCCACGCCAGGGATCTGCGACGACGGCGACCGCGGGCTTGCGGTCCACGGCCAAGGCAAGCGAGAACGCCGTCCACGGAATCTGGTTTACGTAATTGGTGGTCCCGTCGACGGGGTCAAGGTACCAACACGGTGCGCCGGGCACGGCGACTCCGCCCATTTCCTCGCCAACCACTGTGTGGCCCGGAAGGCGGGCTGCAATCACTTCGCGGACGTGGCGCTCGACGGCGACATCGACTTCCGTGACCAGGTCGGCAGGGTGCGCCTTGGTTGAGACCAGGCCGCGATCGGCGTCGCGCATGTATCCGACGGCCCATTCGGCCAGCTCCATCGCGACTTTCCGGGACTCAAGGACTTCGTCTCCGGCCAGTCCTCCGGGAGCCTGGGCCGAAGTCCATGCCTGTGGGTCTTCGGCGATGGCGCTTTGCAACAGGTCCAGTTGGTTGCTCGTGATCGAGTCTACGCCGAGTCCCAATGCCCAGCGCATGGTTTCCAGGTTGTCCACGGTCCAGCACGCTACTTTGGCTCCCGCGGCGTGGATCTGTTCCACCATGCCCTTGCTGAGGACCACGTGCTCGGAATTGACGAACTCGGGACCCAGTTCGGCCAGCAACTCCTCCGGCGGGGCAGTCCTCTTGCTCCAAGGCAGCCAGATCCGGGCATCCTTATCGAGGGCGCGGATGATCCGCATCCCGTCCAGGTTCCCGCACCAGGCCACCTCGATGCCGCTTTCGCGTACGACGGCGGCAGTCGCCTTCGCGGGGCCGGGCTCGTCCATGTCGATGAGCAAGGTTGACCGGCTGTCGCGAAAGAGCTCAAAGGCTTCGGATAGCAGGGGAATACGTTCCTCACCGGCGCCCAGTTGCCTGATGCGGTCATAGTCGACGTCTGCAACGTCCGCATCGAGGCTCCAGATCCTGAGCAGCGAGGCATCGTGGAGCAGGATCACCTGCCCGTCCTTCGTTACCCGGACGTCCACTTCCACGAGGTCCGCACCCGCGTCGATGGCTGACGCGATGGCGGGCAAGGTGTTCTCCAGATATTTGCTGGAGTCGCCCCGATGGGCCGCGGCCCGGGTCCTTTTGGTGTCGATCGTGTTGCTCACAGTGCGGCACCTGCCTCTCCTACCAGGCGTCCGTCCCGGAAGGTCATGGCCTTGCGGATCCCCGCATATGTCTGTTGGCCGGGCTGCATGAGCTCTCCGCTGACAAAGCTGCGGAGCCGGGCGTCGGCCCTGCGCACGTACACTTCCTGGAAGTGTCCGCGCGGGACCACCCTCTCGACGGTCGCCGGCACAGCACCTGCGAAGGGGGCGTCTGCCAGGATGACGTCCTCGGGCCGGATCCCGAGAATGTCCGGGCCCGCAGTGATGAGTCCGCCGTCGAGCGAGCCTTCCAAGCGATTCATGCTTCCGATGAAGGTAGCGACAAACTCGGTTTCCGGGCGGGCATAGAGCGCTTCCGGGGTGCTGTATTGCTCGATCCGGCCCGCATTCATGACGGCGATGCGGTCCGACATGGACATCGCCTCTTCCTGGTCGTGCGTGACGATGACCGTGGTGATGCCCAGTTCCTGCTGGATCTTGCGGATGTCTTCGCGCACTTTGACACGTAGTTTCGCGTCCAGGTTGCTCAAGGGTTCGTCAAGGAGCAGGAGCTTCGGCTCCTGGACGAGGGCCCTGGCCAATGCCACGCGTTGCTGCTCGCCGCCGGAGATGCGTGCCGGTTTGGAATCCGTGTGGTGCAAAAGGCTGACCAACTCCAGGACGGCTTCCACCCTGCCCTTGATCTCAGCCTTGGACAATTTGCGGAGCTTCAGCGGGAAGCCGACGTTCTTGGCCACGGTCATGTGGGGCCACAGCGCGTAGTTCTGGAACACCATGGCGCTGGGGCGGTTCTCCGCGCCGAGGTGCGAGACCTCCTGGCCTTCCACCTCAATGGAACCGGAGTCCGGCTCCAGGAACCCGGCGATCATGCGCAGCGTCGTTGTCTTGCCGCAGCCGGAGGGCCCCAGCAAGGACACCAGCTCGCCCTCCTTTACCGACAGATCGAGGTTGTCGATGATGGTGCGGCCGCCGAGGATCTTGTGGAGGCCGCGGATGGTCAGGCCACCGCCCGACGCCGGAGTGCCCGGCTTCGTGGGGCTGGCGGGTGATTCAGTCAACGGTTCATGGATTGTCATGGGTTCTCTGTCTGAACATTGAGCGCGATGCGCTATTTGATCTGGAAGCCTTCGGCGAGCTGGCCGCCGAGGATGTGCTTGTGCGCCGCGAGCATGAGGGCCACGGAGGGGATCGCCAGCAGGATCGAGAAGACGGCAGCCACCTGGGTGGGGTAGTTCAGCACCAGGCTGTACATCTGCGTTGGCATGGTCATGAAGGCCGGTGCACCCACCAAATACGTTCCTTGTGCTTCGTCGAAGGACGCCAGGAAGGACATCACGGCCGCGACGACAATCCCGGGCAGGGCCATGGGGAGGGTCACGGAAGCGAACACACGCAATGTGGAGGCTCCGGCGTCGCGGGCTGCTTCCTCAAGGTTCCGCGGCACGGCAGCGAACGCTGCCGCCGGAATCCACGTCATGAACACCACGGTGCCTAGCACGTGCACCACGAGGATTCCCAGCACCGTGTTCATCAGGTTCAAGGCGTAGAAGAGCGCAGCGAGGGTGACGAACAAGCCCATCTTGGGGAAGGCGTTGGTCGCGAACAGGCTGATCAGGAAGAAACGGCGTCCGGGAAAATCAAAGCGGGCGAAGGCGTAGGCGGCGGGCAAGCAGATGATCGAAGACACAAGGACCGTCAGCGGGGCGAAGAACAAGGAGTTCTGCACCGCGATTCCGAGCGCGCCGTCGTTGACCACCACCTGCCACCAGCGCAATGTCCAGTCATCGGGAAGGAGGTTGGGGAAGGTCCAGTTGCCGGCGAAAGCACGAACGCCGAGCCAGAGCAGCGGGCCAAGGATGAAAACGATCATGAGGACCACGAACAGGCCCACCAGCGCACTGCGGACAATCGAGTCCAGCGTGAGCGGCCGGCGGGTGCGGGACCCAACCGGGGATCCGGTAGGGAGAGCCATCAGACTTTCCCCTGTTCCTTGGCGGAACGGAAGTTCGCCCACACGTAGAGCGCGGCGATTCCGGAGGCAATCAGGAAGACAGTGAAAGCCATGACCGCGGACTGCTGTGGCTGGTTGAAGGCAGAGAAGTAGTTGGACATGTCCACTCCGAGCATGTTCGGTGAATTGGGCCCGGTGAAGTACGGGACCGTGAACGATCCAACAATTCCAATGGCCGTAAACGTCGTCGCAATGATGATGGGAACTGCCGCCATCGGAACGATTACCGAAACGATCGTGCGCAAGGACCCGGCACCGGCGTCGCGGGCTGCTTCGATCATGGCGTTCGGCACGGACTGCAGTCCGGAGGAGACCATGAGCACGGCGAAAGGCAGGGAAGTCCAGACCGAGCCGATGATGACCGTGACCATGGTGAAGGCCCACACGGGGAAGTCAAGCCCGAAGAGGGCAAAGACGCTCCGGAGGAAACCGGTGCCGGAGTAGAAGGTCAGGATCGCCCACGAGGCGATGACCACCGGGATGAAGAGCGGCACGATCGCCAGTCCGGAAAGGAGGCGGGCCATTCGACCGCCTTTCAGCTTGAGGTAGAGCCCAATGCCCAAGGCCAGGAAGATGACCGTTGCCGTGCTGACCAGCGTCACGATGACGGTGACCAGGAGGTCCCCGAGGAAACGCTTGTTGGTGAACATCTCCTGGTACGCGGCCAGCGTTCCCCACCAGGCGTCCGCCTCGTGCACGTTCTGGCCAATGGTGGCGATGGTGTGGTTCAACCCGCCGGTCAAGCCAATGCTGAAGCCGAACGCGAGAATGATCGGGAAGCCGACGAAGATCGCGATCAACAGGATCGGCGGCAGTGCCATGAAGAACCCGACGGCGCGCTGGCCCAGGCGCTTGGGGCGCGTGGTACGAGCCGGCGGAACTGTTTGCTGCAGTTCCGCCGGCTTGTGAAGCGTGGTTGTCACTGGCCGGGAACCTTCTGGTCCCAGAGGTTGTTCAGGTCTTTACCCATCTGGTCGAAGTAGCCCTTGCGCAGGTTGTTGGTGTCTGCGTCCTTGAACTTGTCCTTCACATCACCCGGAAGTTTGTCCAGGCTGATGGCCGGGAAACCGGACATCTCCTTGATGATCATGGTCTGCGCGTCCGGCGAGAGGACGAAGTTTGCAAGCTTCAGCGCCGCTTCCTGGCGGGGCGAGGACTTGGGAATGCCCAGGTACGCCGCACCGCCGGTGAAGGACGGGTTGCTGATCTGGGTGGCCTTCACGGTGGACGGGATCTGGCCGTTGGTCAAGCCGGTGATGAACTGGTCAGACCACACCGGAGCCATGGAGATCTGTCCCTTGGCGAGCAGGTCAAGGGTCTGCTGGTTGCCGTTGGGGTAGACGCCGCCCTGGAAGACGGACGAGTTGAGGTCCTTCAACGTCGCGAAGCCCTGGTCCCAGTACTTCTCGAGATCCTTCTCGTAGCCCACCGTCATCTTGGCGCGGGCGTCGGCCGGAACGAACTTGTCCAAAACGGTGGCAACGAATGCACCGCCGGACCCACCGGACTTGGGCGAGTTGTAGGTGAACTTGCCCGGGTTTGCCTTGATCCAGGCGAGCAAATCGTCGAGGGTCTTCGGCGGAGTGGCAACCGTCTTGGTGTCATATGCGAGGAGCACCGCGGAGCCGCGGTACGGGATGCCACCGGTGCCGCCGGCCTTGATGACGTCCTGCGGGACATCGTTCAATGCCGGAATGGTCTGGGAACTCACGGAGGTCAGCAGATTGGCTGCGGAAGCCTTGGAAACGAAGCCGCCATCGACGAGGTCGAAGTCAGGTTCCTTGTTCTGCTCCGTGGCGCTGGTCAGTTTCGCCAGGGTCTGGGAATCGTGCTCGCCGTGCAGATCGAGGGTGACCTTCACGTTGTAGCCGGGGTTGGCCTTTTGGAAGGCGGGAACAAGGCTCTTTTCCCACAGGTTCTGGACGTTCGTGTCCCCGCTGATGAAAACGGTGATCGTCTTGTCCGGGGATGCGCTGGCGCCATTGTTCTGGGCCGTTGCGGTGCTGCTTTGAGCGCAGCCGGTCACAGCGGTGGCTGCAACAACGGCGACGGCGGCCGCTGCTAGAAAGCGGTTGGTCATGGTGTTCCTTCATCTTGAACCGAAAAGTCCCCCAAGGGCAGGAACTACCATCCAAGGGCAAGGTGAAGGAGTGGGTCATGGCCCATGAATCCGGGGTTAACCCGAGGAAGAATTAACGCAAATATGTCAGGACATACGAACAACAGCACGAAACGTTTTGCAGTGGATCGCCCTACTTGCGGGCTCGCTTCCAACCGATCGTCAGGAACGTGACCAGGACCGCTATCGCCGCGGCCAGGGCCAGGCTGACCGGGCCGGTTCCCCAGTCGAGTCCCCCTCGGTCAGGAGAAACAGCGGTCCAGTCGGAGAAGGACGCCCCCAATGGCCGGGTCAGGATGTACGCGAACCAGAAGGCCGGGATCGCCGCCAGCAGGCGACGCCAGTGGGCCAGTGCCGGGACAGCGATGACAACCGCGAACATGACGCCCGAGGCGAGGTAACCGAGGCCCAGCGAGTAGGCGGCCAGGTCCCCGGTAGCCGTGCCGAGGGCGAAGGTTGTCAGCACAGCGGCCCAGTAGAAAGCCTCCCGACGCCGGGTGGTGATGCTATGGATGGAAAGGGTCTTCTCGTTCCGGTGCCAGAGCAGGAAGACAACAGCGAGAGCCGCGGTGAAGAAGAGGGTCGACGCCAGATAGGGGACGCCAAGTCCGACGTGGACAGCGTCCGCAGCCATGGTCCCAAACACACTGACCATCGCGACGGCGGTCCAGTACACCCAAGGGATGTAGCGGCGGACGCGGAACTGGAGGACCAGCGAAATTACCAACGCCGCAAATCCGAGGCCCAGAGCGATCTCGGGCTCAAAGCTGTGCACCAGGAAATCGGACGTGGTTTCGCCCATCCCGGTAGTGAGGATCTTCACTACCCAGAACAAGACGGTCACCTCGGGTACTTTCGAGGCGGAAGCTCGGGCGACGGCTTTCTGCAGTCGATCGCCAGCAGCTACGGTGTCCTTGGCCCGCGGGCTAGCGGTGAGTTCTTCGGGCATCATGGCCCCCATTGTTCAGGGCTTTCCCGAGCGTTTCCCGAATGTGACGCGTGGGGCCCTCGCCCTGACACGGCAACGCGTCCCCCAAGCCACCCCGCGCCATTCGCGGGATAATGGAACCATGGCCGATCAGGATCAGGATCCTTGGGAAGAGTTCGACAGGCTCAAGCCCGCGGGACACGATCGCGTCCAGGGCTATCCGGGAGGAGAACCCTTGGGTTTTGGCTTCCAGACGGGCGTGCGGAGCGCAAGGGTGGCCTTTGGTTTCGCCGTCTACACTCTGGTCCTCGGAACCGTTCTGGTCTTCGTCGGAATCATCGACTTCATCGGCACCGGCGAGTTGCTGTGGCTCGGACTGATGGTGCTCATCGAGGCCGCCTTCATCTACGGATTCATCCAACTGGCGCACCAAGCGCGCAACCGACGCTCAACTTAGGCGCGCCCGTTGTCGAAGAATTACAGCCCCTCCGCGATCCGCTTGATCGCGGCCAGGCGGCGGTCCCACTCTGCGCCGATGCGCTCGAGGCTGCGTGCCGTCTCGCTCAGCTGTGAGCCGAGCACCCTGTAGCGCAGTTCGCGGCCCACGCGCAGCGATTCAACGAGTCCGGCGTCCTGCAGCACGGCGAGGTGCTTGGCGATCGCTTGCCGGGTGACCGGGAGCCGCCCGGCGAGGGCCGACGCCGATGCGTCGCCCTCGCCGAGGGCAGCCAGGATGCTCCACCTCGTCTCGTCGCCGAGCGCGGCGAACACGGGAACCAGGGTGCTCGCGGTCACGACCCACCCTCGACATAAGCGGCCAGTTCGTCGAGTTCCGAGTCCCAGCCCTGGCGGTGGCTCTCCATGTTGAACGCCGGATCGCTCGTCGTGTCGAAACCGGTCTCGACGACGGTGAGCTGCGTTCCGCCGTCGAGCGCTTCAAGCGTGAAGCGGAAAACGGTCGAACGGTCAGGATCGACCTCGGTGGGCTGGGTGCCGCGCGCGTCGTCGTTGCTCCAGCGGTAGGCAATCATTCGGGGTGGGTCGAGCTCCTCGATCCGCACCGGGAAGGCGCCGTATCCTTCGAAAGAGAAGACACCGCCGGCGCCGACGGCGACGTCGTCGAGGACGGCGGTCTGTCCGAACCACCGCGCGATGTGCTCGGCTTCGGTGATCGCGGCCCAAACCTTCTCGATTGGTGCTGCGATGGTGATGGTGCGCCTCACGGTGAACTCGCCGGCATCGACGACGGAGGCCTGGTTTGCAGTCATAGTCATGATTCTGTTCCTTTCAGTCAGTTACTGCAACTACAGGGTTGCATTAACCCAAAGAAAGAGCAACCCCTAGGTTGCAGATTAGATTCCTCACCCCTTGCGCGGCAGATACGTGTTCACCGGGCGGCCCGTCGAACCGTAGGCCAAATGCAGGTCAACTAGTCCTTTGCGTTCGAGTTCGCTGAGATAGCGCTGGGCCGTCGGGCGGCTGATGCCGACGCTGCCGGCAATCTCCGAGGCACCCAAAGGCTCCGTGGAGTGAACCACCATGTCGAGGACTTTTTGCATGGTGGGCGGCAGGCGCCGGGGTGCTTTCGCAGGGGGAGCCGTCCGGCGCAGGCTGAAGAGCTGGTCCACGGTCGCCTGGTCGGCCACGGTCCGGGACTCCGCTTCCTGCCGCCAGCGCCGATAGGCCTCGAGTTGGGTTTGCAGCTGCTCGAAGCCGAACGGTTTGACGAGGTAGTACACCGCTCCCCCGCGCATGGCGGCCCGCACGGTCTCAAGGTCCCGGGCGGCGGTGATCATGACGGCGTCGAGCTTTTCGCCGGCTCCCTGAAGGGACCGCAGTAAACTGATGCCGTCTTCATCGGGGAGGTAGACATCCAGCAGAAGAAGGTCCGGTTTGAGCCGCTGCACGGCTTCCCTGGCCTCCGCCGCAGTGTGTGCCTCGCCGACGCATTCGTATCCCTCGATTTTGGCCACGCGGCTGGCGTGGATGCGCGCTACGCGGAAGTCGTCGTCGACCACCAAGGTGCGGATCATTCGATCGATTTTCCTGTCATGACCGGGGTTTCGGATTCCAAACGCGGTTCCGGTAACCAGATTTCAAAGCGTCCCCCGGGTCCGGGGAAAACATCCATGGTTCCTCCCGCACGGTGAACGATCCGGCTCACCAACGCAAGGCCTATCCCGCGACGCATTCCCGGCCGCGGTTCTTTGGTGGTGAAACCGTCAGCGGTGATCGTGCCCACCAATTCTGCAGGAACACCGGGCCCATTGTCGGTCACGCAAATGAAAATGCCCGAGGAGTCGTCCAGTTGGATGGTCACCTCACGGGGTGTGGGTTGCTCCGCGAGGATCTCGACGGCGTTGTCCAGGAGGTTCCCGACGATCGTCAGCAGTGCTTGCGTTTCAAGGAACGGTTGGCGCAGTTGCGAGTCGTCAGTCACCGATATTTCCACATCCTGCTCGGCAGCCACGGTGATTTTCGCGAGCAGCAGGGCCGCGAGCTCGGGCGGCTCGATCCGCGAGCGCAGTCCTTCGCCAAGTGAGCGCGAGGTGTCCGAAATCCGCGATACGAAATTCCGCGCCTGGTCCACATCTCCAAGCTCCAGGAGTCCGTCCACCACGTGGAGCCGGTTGGCGTACTCATGCTCCTGTGCGCGCAAGGCTTCCATCAGGCCTTCGACCGAGCGAAGGTCGCGGACGAGGCCCTCAACCTCGGTACGGTCACGCAATGTGACCACCGAGCCTATGCTCCTTCCAGCCAGGGCAACGGACATCCGGTTGACCACCAGCAAGGCGTCCTCGGTGATCACGATCTGGTCGGTTCCGCTGATCTCACCCGTCAGGAGGGAACGAAGCCGTCCGGGCGGCAGAAGATCCTCGATTTTCTCTCCCAGCACGTTTTCTTCGAGATGTAGCAGGGAGCGTGCCTCGGAGTTGATGACGGTGACCCGGCCGTCGTCGTCGAAGCCGATCATCGCCTCGCGGATGCCGTGCAGCAAGGCTTCGCGCTCTTGCAGGAGGGACGCAATCTCCACCGGTTCGAGATCGAAGGTGACCCGCTTGATTCGGCGCGCCAGAAGGGCCGAACCCATGGCACTGATCACGAGCACCACGGCTGAATAGCCGGCGATCAGCAGCACCTGCTTGGTGAGTTCGCTGCTTTCCGTGGTCTCCAGGATTCCCACCGAGACCTGCCCGACGACGGTCCCGTCCGCCGCGCGCACCGGCGCCTTGGCGTTGACTGAGTCGCCAAGGCTGCCTTTGTCTATTCCCACGTGGGTCTGCCCGTCAAGGACCGCGACGGGTTCTTCCAGGGTCTGCCCGATGAGGTTTGGATTCGGGTGGGAGTACCGGACACCTTTCCGATCGGTGACCACGACGTAGTCCGGCTGTGCCTGGGACTGGACCTTGCTCGCGATCGCCTGAATCGAGTGCGTGGGATCTCCGTTCCCCAGCGACGTCACGATTTCCGGCATTTGCGCCACCGTCGTGGCGATTCCCAGCGCCCGGAGCCTGTACTGGTCTTCGAGGGTCTGGTTGCTGATCTGGGTGTAAAGAAGCGCGCCCAGAGTGACTGTCACAAAGAGGATGCAGAGCAACCACACCAGAATCTGGGAGGCAAGGGGCCGGGCCTTCCAGCGCGCGCCGAAAAATCGCAAGCCACGCGACTCTGGATGCACTGCCGACCTCTTCCTACTCTCCTAGTAGCTTATGTGACAAAGTTCACGGCTACTACGGCTCAGCGGCGTACCGGCACCTTGGCATGCCACGAGGTGTGTTTCTCATAGACGTGCGCGATGCCCAAGAGATCCGCCTCCGCGAATTCCCGTCCCAGGAAATGCATCCCCACCGGCTGTCCTCCGGCAAATCCGCACGGGATGCTGAGTCCGGGCATTCCGGTGAGGTTGGCCGGCGAGAGCATCATGAGCGCGCTGGAGAGGGAATCCTTCCCCGTTGAGCCGGTGAGCGAATGGGACATGTCAGCTTCGATCGGCGCGATGGACGGCAGCGTCGGGGACACCAAAGCCTGGACTCCTGCGTTGTCCATGGCAGTCCGCAGGGAGGCGCGAAGAGACGAGCGCACTTGATGCGCCAACTGGACGTCTTCTCGCGGCACCAAGGCGCCGGTTTCGATCATCACGCGGGTTCCGCGGAGATACTTGTCAGCGCTTCCGGCCAATAGTTCGCGATGGTGTTCGACCGATTCGGACAGCGAAATCGCCAAGCTCGCCGGCAGGGCCATCTTCAGTTCCGGGAGGGACACCTCAACAAGCTCCACCCCGAGTCCTTGCAAAACCATCAGAGCCTGCTCGAGGACCGCAGCCACTTCCGGCGTGACCTCCCACTCGGCCCAGGCGCCACGATCCACCGCCACCCGGGTCGGGGCCGGCATCGCCTCGGGGAGCACCATCTCCTGAAGGCGTGCCGCCGTCGCGGGCTCCAGCATGCCTTGGAGCAGCACCGCACAATCCGACACGCTTCGAGTGATCGGACCGATGTGGTCAAGAGTATGGCTGACGTTGAGAACGCCCGAACCGTCCACCAGTCCGGCCGTGGCTTTGAGGCCCACCAGCCCGTTCACCGACGCCGGATTCCGCACGGATCCACCGGTATCCGTGCCCAGGGCGCCCGGTGCGCTCCCGACGGCCACGGCCACTCCCGAACCGATGCTGGACCCGCCGGCGTAGCGCTCCGCCCCCCAGGGATTTTTCGACGGCGGGGTCCCTTGTCCGAAGGCGAACTCATGGGTCACCGTCTTGCCCAGGATCACTGCCCCGTTCCGCCGCAAGTGCCTCACCACACCGGCGTCGTCGGAAGCAACTCGGCCCTTGAGCGCCAGGGACCCGCCTTCAGCCGGCATCCCGCGCACGTCGATGACGTCCTTCACGCCAAGCGGAATCCCGTGGAGCGGTCCGAGAAACTCTCCGCGCGCCGCGCTATTGTCCGCGGCGCGGGCCGCGTTTCGGGCGCCTAGCCGGTCGACGTGGACCCACGCATGCACTGAATCTTCGGTGGCCTCGAGCCGCCCGATGACGGATTCCACGAGTTCGGCCGCCGAGAGTTCGCCGCGGCGCAGGAGCCCGGACGCCTCCGTGATTCCCAGTTCCCATGCTTCAGTCATTCGCGCCTCCTCCAGGGGCTTCCTGCAAACGTCGGGGGTCGAAATCGGCCCTCAACGCGGCCATGCCGCGCTGAAAGTCATTGAATGAGCGTTCGACGGCGGCCGCGTCCTCCCGCTGGATGGCCTCGCCAACCAGCTCGATGAGTCGCGCGGACTGCTCTGGAGTCAAGGGCCCGTTCACCGGTGCGCCGCCGGAGTCAGCCGACCGTCCCGCACCACGCAGACGCCGCCGACGAAGACGAACCGTACGTCGCGGAAGTCTTCGGCGCTGGCGACGACGACGTCGGCATCCCGTCCCGTTTCAATCCGCCCACCGTTCGGCGCAATCCCCGGAATCAACCCGGTCACAGCGGATGTTGCCATGGCCACTGCTCCGGCCAAGGTTCTGTAGCCATGCTCGGCCACATCCTGCACGGCCGAGATCAATTCATCGTGGTGGCCCTCGTGGCCGTAGTCCGTGGCGAGGACATCCACCAGCCCGGGCTCCTGCAGCAGTACATCCCAGTGCTCCCGCGTGGTCACGGTCTGTTTGCGGTGCAGGAGGTCGAAAACGGAGACTTCGGCCGGCCAACCGTGGTCCCTGCCGAACTTGGCCAAGGCAAGCGCCTCCGCGGGGGTGTGCGAGGGGTGGTTGGCGTGCGAGGCAATGACACTCGCCTTCGACCCGCCTGCCGTGGCCTGTGGTGTCCCGTCCATGAGTTCGCGCATGACCCGGGCTGTCGCGGCTGCACTGTGCACAATCGCCGGGACGCCGAACCGAGCCGCGGCCTGGACGCCCTCCCGGATGCCGTTGAGTGCTGGCTCGATGGAAGGCAACACGGAATCCGCGATGATTTTCCGCAATGCGACGAGGCCGATCTGTCCTTCCAAGCCGGCTTCGGCGGCCGCGGCGCGCAGTTCGGCCATGTCGCAAGCCTCGGGATCGATGAAGCGGCCAAGGACGGCTTCCTTCATCCGCCGGGCCTGCGCCGAGTGCACGCGCACGCCGCTCGCCCTTTCGATGGCGCGGGGGATGTAGCTCAGGTCCTGCCCTCCCCCGCCGAGGGTTTGTCCGCCGCCGAGCTCCCCGATCGCGATCGCGCCGTCCTCGAGCATCCTCTCCACCGTACGGTGGCCGGACTGGGCGGGCAGTCCCCTGCCGTCAGCCAGTCGTGCGGCCCGCTCAGCCTCGGGCAAGTATGTCGTTGCTCCACGGACCTGGACCGCATGGCGGCGGTCGGCTTCCCGGACATGGTCCATGGTGCAGAAACCGCAAAGGTTCAGCACTGTGGTGGTTCCCGCAAGAAGGTGGCGGTCAAGATTCGCGAGCCACTCGTCGTCGGGCAGCGCGGGGGCGCCGCTGGGCATGAGCGGCCCGGGAGTCACCCCATGGACGTGGCTATTGATGAGACCAGGCATCACGACGCATCCGCCCGCATCGATCACCTCGCCGTCGAACGCTTGATCGCGATCCCAACGCTCGAGAACGTCGGCGACGCGACCGCGGCGCAGGATCACTGCTCCCGTTTCGAGCACCGTATTGCCTGTGCCTGGCACTACGGTGCCACCGTGGATGAGCGTAGACATTCGACTCCCTATCGATTACGTTCATGATATCGAAGTATCTTCACTATAACCACAGAGAAAAAGCGCAGAGGAGATTCCACAGTGCCAGTCCCCTCCACCTCCCGGGATTTCGTGGGCTACGGCGAGCATCCACCGGAGTTCCGCTGGCCTGGGGATGCACGCGTTGCCGTGTCCCTGGTGATCAATGTCGAAGATGGAGCGGAGCGCAGCATCGCCCGCGGGGGCCCAGCGGACGATCTTGGAGCCCACTGGATCAAGCACCCCGCCCACCCCACGGTCCGGAACCTCACGCTGGAATCCGCTTTCGAATACGGATCAAGGGCAGGCATCTGGCGCGTGTTGCGCATTCTGAGGCGCCACGACGCGAGGGCAACGGCTTTCTGCTGCGCCACGGCGCTTGAGCAAAACCCGCAGATCGCTGCTGCGCTCGTCAGGGACGGCCACGAAATTGCCGACCACGGTTACAACTGGGATACCCACGCCGGGCTCGCTCCCGAGGAGGAGCGCGCGCTCATTACCGCTTCCCGCGACTCCATCGCCCGGAGCACCGGCGTTCCGCCGACCAGCTGGTACTCCCGCGACGGACTCAACCCTGGCACGCGGGACATTCTCGCCGCCGCTGGATTCATGTACGAGTCCAATAGCTTCAACGATGACTTGCCGCACTCCGGAACCGGGATGGACAAGGCGGGGAAGGACGGAACGGGGTTGCCCGTGCTGCCCTACGCCGGTGACACCAACGACTCGGGCCTCTTCAGGCAGTTCCCCACGGCCACCGCGTTCGCGCGCCACTTGTGCGGCACGCTCGACATGATGCTCACTGACAGCCGGCACGGCCCGTCCGTCATGAACGTGGGCTTGCACCCGCGCCTCATTGGCCGGCCTGCCTACGCCGCCGCCCTGGATGCGTTCTTGTCCCACGCGGGCAAAAACCAAGCGTGGACTGCGACGCGATCGCAGATCATCCAGGCCTGGCTGCTGAAGACGAGCCCTAGGCCCTAGCGAGCAGCGCGCCCCAACCAGGGATCGGGCGCGCAGTTCCGGCCAGCCGGAGGAGATGCCACAGCGTGGCTGTTGCGCTGTCGACCACGGGCACGCCGAATTCGGACTCGAAGCCGGCCGCCAGATAGGCGGAGCGAAGGTTCGTCCCGATGCAGACCACCGCGTCGACGTCGGAACCAAAGGCGGGCTTCATGAGCGCGCCGATTTCGGTGCTGGACATCCGCGAGATCTCCGGATTGGACATCGACGTCGCGGGCACCGAGGAACGGACTACTTCCAGGCCGCTGGCTGCGTACTCACGTTCAATGAGTGCCACGATGCCCGCGGGGCCGGGAAAAACGACGGCGACCCGGCCGGCGTCGAGCGCTTCCAGGGCGGCCACGAGCGCGAGGGACGCCGTGGTGGCTGGCGCGCCGGTGGCCTGCGTCAATGATTCGGCGAGTGCCCGGTCGCCTTCGAGGCCGGTCCAGGATCCCGACGTTCCATGGAACGCGATGGCATCCAGCTCAGCATCGCTGAGCAGTGACGGCGCGTCGCCGAGAACCGTCGCATCGATGCGGTCATCGAGGTCCGCCGGGAGCCGGAAGCGGCTGTAGTGGACGCCGATGTCGGGCGATCCGGCCAGGATGTCGGCTGTCAGGGACTCCGCGTTCGAGTTCGACGACGGCACGAGCATTCCCAAACGGGACGACGGGCCGGGCGGGCGGCTGATCAATGCGATTTGCCCAGCGACGGCGGCGTCGAGATCGCCACCATGACGGCCGCGGTGTCCGTGAGGTTGCTCCACCAATGCGGCAGCGTGGCATCATAGGTCAGGCTGTCGCCCTCGCCCAAGGTGAACTCCTGCCCGCCAACACTCGCCACGAGCGTGCCGGTCTGGACCACGACGCACTCCTCGCCCTCGTGCGAATGCGGAACCTCCGCGCCGTCGAAATGCGCGGGGATGGTCATGTTGATGACGCCAAGCTTCCGGTCCGCATCCGGCACGATCAGTTCCATGACGATTCCCTGCGAAGGAATCTCGATGCGGCGGCGATCGGCCCGGCGCACCAGCATGTGGTTCTGCGTCTCGCTGGGGTCGGTAAACATGCTCGCCAACGGCACACCGAGGGAATTGGCGAGGCGAAGGAGCGTGGCGAATGACGGATTACCGATGCCGCGCTCGATCTGGCTGATCAGTCCGGCGCTGACGCCGGCCCGGTCCGCCAATTCCTCGACTGTGAATCGCCCCGCACGCTGTTCCTTGAGCATGGCCCCCAAGTGGGTGATCCACAGGTTGCGGTGCAGAGTGTCATCGTCGTCGACTTTAACAACTTCCGTGCTTCCCAATACGGCTCCTCAGTGTTCCAGCACTCATCAGTATATCGAAGACTCGTCAACTAAACGAAGAATCCTGCCTGGATCCTCCGGCGTCGAGCCCTTCTTCATCGTCACAGCATGCCAGCATCGGCATCGCTGCAGAAGAACCACGCGGTTCATTTTCACAGGGAGTCGCACCTCGTCACCCGGGTCTCCGGAGCGACGGCATCAGCCAGCTGCGCGATCATCGAGGCGAGCTCACGCTCCCAGTACACCGCGGCGCGATCGGCGCCCCGGGCGTGGACATCGCCGGCACTGGCAATGTCCGCGGCAGGAAGGCCCACGCTTTGGCCGGCGGCGCCGAGGACGTCGACGACGCGCTGGACAGACTCCTCAAGAGCGACCGCCCCGGGCCTCCCCTGTTTCATCAGTTCGCCGGCCAGGTCCGTGGGGCCAACCCAGCCGCCGTCGAAACACTCCAACGCGACGAAGTCTTCGACGGCGTCGACGGCTTCCACCGTCTCAAAAAGGACCGTCAGCCGGGGCTCCAGCGAATAGTCCGCACCAAACGCCGAGGCGAACGAAGCCTGTTTCGGCCGGAACCCATAAGGGCTGAACCTCGTCGCCCGATAGGCCCTTTCAAGTTCCTTCGGATGCCGCACCCTGGGGAGCACAATCTCGTCCACGCCCGTGTTCGCGAACGCCACCAAGGTCATGTCGTCGAGGTCGGGGACACGGACGGCCACCCGGGTATTGGCGCCCGACAGTCGCTGGACCGCATCCGCGCATTGCTGCAAGGTCAATGTTGTCTGCTCTGCGTCGAGGACCACGAAATCCAGGTTTCGGTAGGCAACCACGGACAACAGCGTGGGGGTCGGCTCGGCCGTGATGAGTCCGACCTGCCGGACCAGCGACGCCGCCATCACTCGTCCGCCACGAACTGCCAGTCGGCGGGCTTGCTGACGCCGACAACAAGGTTGACGTCGTCGTCGCCGTCGTTGGTTATGCCATGGGTGGTGCCGCGGGGAATGTAGATGCCATCGCCAGGCTTGGCCCGGTACTCGGTGTCGCCCAGATGGACGAGGGGCTCGCCCGAGATGACCACGTAGAACTCGGAGGCATCGGGGTGGTGATGGCACAGGTGATGTTGCCCGGGGAGGATCCTGCCCCAACTGACGCAGAGGTCGTCGGAGCCGCTCAGGTCACGCGAGATGAGCGTAGAGACGAGCCCCTGGTCCCTTTGTCCGCGCAATCCCGTCTTCTCCAACGCCGTGAAGCCTTGCTCATCCACGTTGTGGACCAAGCGCGAAATGTCAGTGGCCATTGGAGTCCGTCCTCCCGGCATCGACGTCGTCACGCGCGGCCTTCGTACGCTGGTTCGAGCTGACCGGCGGCAGGTGGGTTGGCGACCCACCACCGGGCAATTTCCTCCCTAGTGGCGAACCAAACGTCGTTCCGGGCACGGGCATACTCCAGGAAGCGCCTGACGCCCAAGGCCACGCTGGGCCGCCCCCCGATGCGCAAGTGCACTCCCACGGACATCATCCTGGGCACGGTTTCCCCTTCGATCAGAAGGCAGTCGAGGCTGTCCTTCAGTACATTGAAGAAGTCATCCGCTGTCCCGAGGCTTCCGGGACCCCAAAACCTCGCGTCGTTCGTGTCGCCTGAGTAAGGGACCACCAGGTGGCGGGATTCCCCGGCGGAGACAAAATACGGCAGGTCATCCGCGTAGGAATTGGAGTCATAGAGGAAGCCCTCGTCCTTGAGGATCGCACGGGTATTTTCCGTGATTCCTTCGCGGACGTACCAACCCACGGGCCGGACACCCGAGACTCCCTCGATCGCCGCGACGCAGGCCCGGATTTCGGCCAGTTCCTCGGCCGGAGTCATTCCAACGGTCCCCCGCCATTTGTAGCCGTGCGCGCAAATCTCGTGTCCATCGCGCACGATCGCCTGGGCGGCCTCCGGGTTTCGTTCCAGGGCTACACCGCACGCCATGAATGTCGCGGGCACGTTGTAGTCCCGGAGCAAAGCCAAAAAGCGCCAGATGCCTACCCTGCTGCCGTACTCGAAGAAGGATTCCTTCATCAAGCTCCGCCGCCGCGGATCCGAGGACCAACCACCGAAAATCGTGACGTCTTCATCGCTTTCATCACCGGCTTCTATGGAGCTCTCCGCGCCTTCCTCGTAGTTGATGACCATGGAGATGGCCACCTTGGCACCATTCGGCCACGTCACGACCGGGGGGTTTTCCCCGTATCCAATGAGGTCTCGCATTGACTCACTCCTTGCCGTTCGTCGCTACCAATCGAAGCGTCGAACTCTAGAATTCATTATATTGAACTGAACTTCACTATGCAATCAGCGGCCTTCCGCATAGACCCTCCTGTGCGCGGCCAATGACGTCCTGAGCATTCCGTCGACGTCGTCGATCACGTTGCCGTGGGCCGGGCCGATCAGTTTCGTGGGAAGCGTGTCCAGTACCGCTTCGATCGCCTCGAAGGCATCACTGACATCCACGAACTTCGTCCAGTAGAGAGCCCTCCCGGTGCCATACGCCGCTTGGTCCACGGTGGGAGGTTCCGGCATCTCGCCCGACAACAGGCGGCATTGGCCGGGAAGGTGGACCGGTTCGTCGTCGTCCTCTGCTTCCCCGTCTCCGCGCGCTGCGGGGACATCGTGGATAAAGGAGAAGCCGTCCGAAACGAACATCATCCGGGCGCCGTCGTCGTGGCCCCAGAGAGTGTTCTCCAGGTCCCGGATGAAGGCCGGAAGGAAGCGGAACTCCCGATTGCCAAGATCGATCCGGCTTCCGGCCGCCTGTGTCCGGAACCTGGAGCGGTATTCGGGGAAATGCAGGTGGTAGTCACGGACATCCCCCACTACGAGCGCCCCGGGATACTTGTCCAGCAGGGCAGGCAGGTTGCCGGCGTGCGGGATCTCGGGATGGGTCGGGAACACATAATCCAGGGGACGTTCACCGAGAACCAATTCAAGCTGGGCGAGAAGGAGGGCACGGTGAGCCGGATCCCCCGTGTCCACCAAGAGCGTCGCTTTGGAGCCCACCACCAGGTAGGAGGAGACGTGATAGTGGACTTCCTGCCCCTGGGCGTTGGCCGACAGGCAGCCACCCAGCCAATAGGTTCCGTCGGCAAGCCATCGGAGTTCGACTGCGTCGTGCTTCACTGGACTCTCACTCTCTGGATCCCGACTTCCTCGATTGCCCGCGCCAGCTGCTGTGCCTGCTCAAGGCACAGGTCCCTGCCCACAAAGGGTGTCCCGTAGCCGGGCCCGACGGCGCGGACATCGCGGTCCCGGAAGATGTCGGCAACGTTCCTGGCGATCGGCCCGGTATCTGCCCCTGTGAACCAGCGGAATTTCCGGAGCCCCTCGCGGGTCTCCGGCTTGGCACTCCCGCCGTGCGTGAACGCATCCGAGGTCAGCAGCGCGCCCGATTCCGGATCGAACACCCAGAGGGTCGGCAGGAGCCGGAGGAGCGGCGACACGAGTTCGACGACGACGCCGTCCTGCACTTCTACGCGCATCGACGTCCCCGGATCCACGGCAATCCGCTTGGATTCGGCCTTCGAACGGGGCACGGTGATTCCGCCCGTGTACCAGACCGCGCCAACCGCAAAGTGTTCCTCGATGGCCGGGATGTTGAGGCAGCATTCCATTTCTGTCCTGGTGAGGACAATGGATAGTGGCTCTCCGGGTGACAGCAGCCGGTCGAGCTGTTCGATGATGTCTTCCTGGTGAAGGCGAATCCCGGTGTCCACCAGCACTGAACCGGACGGCCCCTTGATCAAGTAGCAGTTCACCGCTTGCGCACGCTGTACGCCGGGCGGGCACCAGCTCATGCGCTCATCCAGTTCGATGTCCCCGCCGAGCCGGTAGATCCGGCCGCTCAGCAAACCGCTCATTTTCACTCCTTCCCTTGGATCCGGATGGTTCAGGAGGCGCTGGCTGTCTCCCAGACAGCAATGGCTTCGTCGAGGGTGCAGACGTCGTGCCGGGCCCGCATGACGGTCAACGCGGCGTCGTGCACCACCGTGTCGTAGGCTCCCACCGCATCCTCGAGCAGCACGGCATAGAAGTCGTTGTGCACGGCGTCGCGCATGGTCGCTTCGACGCAGCCACCGGTGGAAACGCCCACGAGCGCTACCGACTCAATCCCCTGGCTGCGCAACAGCAGGGCGAGTTCGGTGGCGATGAATGCGCTGGGGCGTCGCTTGGTGATCACGACTTCCCCGTCTTCGGGCGTGCAGGGTTCGCAGAATTCGGTCGCGGGGTCGCCTTTGGCGCTGAGCTTGCCGAGGTCAATGGGGCGGCCGTTCGCTGCGGTATAGAGGGCACGCAGCCAGGCCGCCGGCGAGCTTGCGCCGTCGGGAAGGTTCTCGACGCGTATGTGGAAAACCGGCACCCCATTGGCACGGGCCGCGGTGATGGCCCGCCCGCATTTTTCGACAACGGACGGCATCATGCTCATGTCATGTCCGGAATCCCCTATTGCGCCACCGTGCGAAACAGCTCCCACCTGCATGTCGATGACAACCAGTGCAGTAGTGGCGGGATCGAGCAGTTCCTCGAGGGTGTCGCGGACGGGTTTGCCGCAGATTTCAATCATGGTTTCTTCCTTCAAGCGGATCCGGGGTCACAGCGGATATGGGGTCGGGTGAGTCCTGGCCGGCGGTCGCCCCGCCGGCCAGAACCATGTGCTTCTTGGGATTTGCTACTTGCCCAGACCGGCGAAATAGACCTGGTCGTTGGTGAGCGGTACCGCACCCGTCAAGGTGTCTTGCTTGACGATCAGGTTCCGGACCTCCACCAGGGAGAGGATCGGGGCGCCCTGGTCCACCAGTCCGGCCATCTTCTTGAGCAGGGCCGTCCGCTGGTCCGTGTTCGTGCTCGGGGTGGCGGCCAGCTGGGTCCGGGCGGCATCGAATTCAGGATTGGACCATCCGGTGCTGTTGCTCGGAGCTCCCGTCGAGTAGAACGCGTAGGTGTAGAACGCGGGGTCTGCGATGACGATCGGCTCGGAGTACAGGACGGCCTGGAAGCGTCCGTCGATGAGCGCCGAGGAGAAGTCGGTCGGGCTCGCAACGTTCAACAGCTGCACCGTGATGCCCACCTTCGCCAGCATGGATTGGATGAGGACGGCTGAACTCTTCGCGACGGGACCCGGGCGGCTCACGCTGTAGCTGAGTGTCAGGGGGAATCCGTTCGCGTACTGGGTCTGTGCCAGCAGCTTCTTGGCCCCGTCGGGGTCATATTTGTAGGTGGGCGAATCCTTCACCGCGGGAAAGATCGAGCCCGCCGGGTCCGCGAGGCCGGCGTAGGCACCCTTGGCCAGGGCGGCCCGGTCGATCGCCATGGAGACTGCCTGGCGAACCTTCTCGTCTGCCAGCGGACCGGTCTTCGTGTTGAACATCATGGTGTCGCGTGTCTGGCTGGTGCACTTGAGGACACTTACCCCACTGACACCGGTCATGGAGCTGTATTGGTCATATTCGAAGCCGTTGGCAATCTGGGCCTCGCCGGTCTTCACCAATTGGGTCCGGGTCGCGGTGTCGGGAACGGCCTTGACCACAACCCGCTTTACCGAGCCTCGATCGCCTCCCCAGTTCGGGTCCGCGGTCACCGTCAGGGACGTCCCGGGAGTAAACTCCTCGAGCTTCCACCCGCTGTAATCGGCCAGGTTCTTCGAGAGCCACTTGTTGGCCGTGGGGTCATCCGGCGTGACGTGAAGTTTCGCTTCCTTGCTGTCGTGGATGTAGAAGAGATTGTTCTGCAGTGACTCGAGCGTGTATGACGTCATGCCGAGGGTGTTGAGTTCAACAGTGCGGTCATCGATCACCGTGACGAGGTTGTCCACATTGAATCCGCTGCTCTTGAGCGTCCCCTTCATGACGGGCTGCCGCACCATCCCGATCGCGAGGCTCCATTTCACGTCCTCGGCCGAGAGGGTGTTTCCAAACTGGCTCGTCAGCTTCCGCAGCTTGACGATGACCCCCTTGCCGTCCGGGGCGGCAACCGCACTTTCGGCGAGCCGGCCGGTCACCGCGGTAGACGGCGTCGAGCATGATTGGTCATCAGTTGCGCCGGTCTTGTACTCCAGCAACTGGGAACCGAGTCCGCTGAGCACAACGTGTGATGCACTGCCGCCCCACGGGGCGGGGGTGAGGCTGTCCGGGAGGGCGCCGACCGCAATGACGACCGACTCCGGCTTGGCCACCGCCGCGGTGGGAGTGGCTCCCCCGCATCCGGTGAGCGACACAGCTGCCGCTGCTGCGACCCAGCCGAGCAATAAACGCGAATTCTTCATAAGCCTGGTTCCAATTTCTGTACAGAGGGAAAGGACGTGTTACGAGTAGTGCGCTGCTGATGGGGGCAGTGGATTAGTAACGGTAGGCGTGCTTGTGGCCGGCCCGGATGATGGGCGCCACCTCCGGAATATTGGTGATCACGTTGCCGTGGGTGGGCGCTACGATCTTGACCCCAAGGTCATCCATCAGCTTGCCGACCCGGTCGTAAACCTGGTCGGCGTCGTTGGCGAATCTGGCCCAGTACAACGCGCTGCCGGTAAAGAAGGCTGCGTTCTCGACCGCGATGGGTGCCGAGAGTTCATCTGTTGTCAGGCCACATTCGCCGGGGAGGTGCACCGGATCCTCATCATCGAGTTCCGGGCGGTGCATGTAGCAAAAACCGTCGGCCGTGAAAAGCACGCCCGACTTCGGTACGAAGCCCCATTGGGTATTTGGCAGGTCCCTGATCATGGCCTCGACGATCACGAATTCATACCCGCAGCCGAGATCCACTTTGTCCCCGGGAACCCGGGCGTGCAGGTTGGGCACGATCTGCGGGTAGAAGAGGTGGTAGTCCCGGATGTCGCCGACAACCTTGATATCGGGGTACTTCTCCACGAGGCGCGGAAGGTTTCCCGTGTGCGGAAGCTCCGGATGCGTCGGGAAGACGTAGCTCAGCGGTTTGTCCCCGAGCAATCCGTCAAGGGTTTCCGAAATGATGTTCCAGCTGGAGGGGTTGCCCGTATCAATGAGGATGGACGACTCGGTCCCTTGTGCCAGGTACGTGGAGGTGTGCCCGTGGATAACGCGGTCCTGGAGGTGGAACGGCAGGCACGAACTCATCCAGGTGACGCCGTCGGCTACCTCGCGCGGAAGGTCGCGGCTCATGGTTTCTACTAGTTCTTCCATCGGGATTCTCCTATGCCTTTTCCGGTGTCAGCGCGGCGAGCATGAAATCAAGGTGCCGGCGGACGAGCTCGCGCCCGCGGATCACGCAACCGCGGGAAGGGGCGATGGTCTCTGGGGCCAGGGTCTCGAACTTGTCCGAGAGCCATTCCCGGAGCGGCTCGCACGTGGCCCGCGGGATCCACTCGTATTTCGCGTAGAGGTGCTCGGCGACCTGCTTGGCCGTGGTGGTGTCCTGGGCGATCGAGTCGATGATGCGGGAACCGTCCGGGCTCGTCATGGTGCCGTGGGTGAAGGTGTCGGAGGTGAAGATGGTTCCGGTATTCGCGTCCCAGCCCCAGAAGGTCGGGAGGAGCCGCAGGAGCGGCGACTCGATGGTCAAGTGACGGCCCGGCGCCACCTCGATCTCTGGAGTGCGGGCCATGGAATCTCCGCCCTCTCCCTTCTGGTCGATCTGCTGCCGGCGTCCTCGGAGCGCAAGCCGGCTGAGGTCATCGAAGGCATCGAAGGGGTTGATGGCGCCGCCGGTGAAGAGGCGTTCGATGTCGAACTTCCCGGCAATGGGTTCCAGGTTCGAAACGCAGTCCATCTCGCTCCGCGTGAAGAACATGGAGAGCCGGCCGTCGTCGTCGAGCAGTTCAACCAGGTCATCGAGGATTTCCTGGCTGTGGACTGCGAGCCCGGTGTCGACCAACAGTCGGCCGGACCCTTCGCTGAGGAGATAGCAATTCGACGGCTGGAAGCCGGTTGCCCCGGCCGGTACCCAGCTCACGCGGCCATCGAGCGGAATGGTTCCACCGAGGGCAATAACTTTATCTTCATGAACTTTAGTGAACATGTCTTCAATCTATTGAAGTCGGGAGACGTCTGTCAAGACTTCTCGGAGGCGGCTGAGGGCTTCTTAGGAGATGGTTGCCGGGTTTGCGCGCAGGCGCTTCTGACGGCGTCCTGCCACGGCTTTGCTGCGCGTACGGGGGTCCAGAAGGGTGATCAAGGCGTCGAGAACGACGTAGCCGAGCAAGCTTGTGGTTCCCATGATGAGGACAAAACCTTGAATGACGGGCACATCGCCTTTGAGTACGCCGTCGAGCGACCAACCACCCACTCCTGGCCAGGAAAAGACACTTTCCACAATGGCCGCTCCGCTGAGGGACGCGGCAAAGAGAAGTACCAAGTAGGTCATGAGTGACCCGCGGATGTCACTGAGGGCATATCGGAAGACCTGGGTGGGACGCAGTCCGCAGGCCTTCGCGAACTCGATTTGTGGTGATTGGAGCACCTGCAAGAGTCCCGAGCGCACCGTCTTTCCAAACGGGGCAGCAAAGAACAAACCCATCGTCACGATAGGAAGGACAGCGCGGCCGAGGATTGACGAAAACGTACCCCATTGGCCGGCAACTATGGCGTCGAGGGGAATTGATCCCGTGACGCGGGGCGGAGTGATCTGCGCACTGGAGAGCATGCCGATCGGTGCGGGCGCGATGCGCAGTTGTTGATAGAAGACGAACAGCAACACGAGGGCCAGCACGAATTCCGGCATGGCCATGAGGATGGATATCCAGAACGTGAAGGCTTTATCGGCAAAACGCCGGTAGCGATAAGCCGCGAACGTTCCACTCGCCATGCCGATGATGAGGGCCAAGGCGAGCCCCGGCACCATATAGATCAAGGTATTCGGGAGCCGGGTCAGGATTTCGCTGGACACCGAACTGCCCGTGAAGAGGGAATGGCCAAGGTCCCCGCTCAGGGTCCTGGACATGTACCCGAGGTAGCGTTCCCAGAAAGGCAGGTCCAGGCCAAGTTCCGCGTGGATACGGGCGACGTCTGCCGGGGTTGCGTATTCACCCAGAAGGGCCACCGCGGGGTCGCCGGGAAGAAGGGACACGAGGCCAAAACTGAGGGTGATGAGGCCACACAGCAATAAGGCAGCAACAAGGAGCCTCGAAATGATGTAGCGGATCATGAAATCTGCCCCCGGGAATTCGTAGAGCCAACGACGGCGGAATAGGGAACTACCGGCAACGCCGCGGAAATCAGCGATTGGGTATAAGGGTGCTGCGGAGCCATCAAGACATCTCGGGTGGGACCAGTTTCGACGATTTTTCCGCGGTGCATGACAGCCACCGTGGAACAGAAGTGCCGGACCGTTTCGATGTCGTGGGAAATGAAGACGTACGTGAGGCCGCGCGAAGCCCTGAGGCGCGCGAGGGTGCGCAGGATAGAGGCGCGGATAGTCAGGTCCAACGAGGACGTTGGCTCATCCAGGACCACCAGGCTGGGATTCGTGACCAGGGCGCGTGCGATGCCCACGCGCTGCTGCTGTCCCCCGCTGAGGTTCGCCGGGCGCCGGTCCATGAAATCGGCCGAGAGGCCCACCTCTTCCAATGTCGCCAGGACCCGCAGCCGCCGCTCGGCACGGTCGCCCATCCGGGCGACGATGAGCGGCTCCTCGACGATCTGCCGGATCGTCAGGCGCGGGTTCAATGACGCGAAGGGTTCCTGGAAGACGATCTGCCAATGGCGGCGCTTCCGGCGGAGTTCGCCACGGCCAAGGGCCAACACGTCCTGCCCCTCGATAACGACGGATCCGGAATCCGGCTCGGCGAGCCTCAGGATCAGGCGGCCCAGGGTCGACTTGCCAGAACCGCTTTCGCCGATGACGCCGAGCGTCTCGCCGGCTTCCACGGACAGGGTGATTCCATCCACGGCGCGTGCTTCCCCATGGGGAGTACGGAAGATCTTCGTGACATCCACGAGTTCAAGGAGCGGCATTCTCAAGACCTCCGGGCTTCGGACAATTGGACCGTGGAGGGGTTAGGCGCTTCCGGCTCCGCGGTATCCGGAGCTTCGGCGTCCCCTGGAACGAATTGCGTCTCATCTTCGGGACGCACCACCGAGTTGAGCAGGGAGATCGTGTAAGGATGCCGCGGACGGACAAAAACGTCCTCAACGAGTCCTTGTTCCACGATATTTCCGCGATACATGACAAGGACGCGGTCGCAGTAGGAGGCCACCACCCCGAGGTCATGGGTCACGATCAGCATCGAACGGCCGCTCTCGACCGTCAGCCGGCGAAGGGTGTCCAGGACCTGGCGCTGGACGGTGAGGTCGAGCGCCGTCGTCGGCTCATCGGCGATCACCAGCTGCGGGTTGAGGTAAAGCGCCATGGCGATGACGACGCGCTGGGCCATGCCGCCGCTGAGTTCGTGCGCGTAACCGCGCATCACGCGTTCCGGATCGCGGACTCCCGTCGACTCCAAGAGCTGGAGTGCACGGCTGCGCTCGGAGGCATCAACCTTCACTCCGTGCGCCTTGGCGATATTGGCGAACTGCTTTTCGATGCGGGTCACCGGATTCAAGGCGCTGAACGGATTCTGGGCGATGAATCCGATCTCCTTGCCTCTGATTTGGCGCATTTCCCGCTCGGGCAGGTCCAGGAGGTTGCGGCCGGCGAAGTTGACGTTGCCGGCAGACACCTTGCCCGGCGGCATCAACAGCTTCGTGATGGAGCGGACCACGGTCGATTTGCCCGAGCCGGATTCACCGACGATCCCGACAATCTCGTTGTCCTGCACCTCAAAGGAGACGCCATGCAGCGCCCGGACCACACCCCGGGGAGTGTGGAACTCGGTTTCGAGTTCCCGGACTTGGAGGGTCTTGTTCATCGGGTGTGCTCCACTCGTTCCATCTTGTCCTCAATGGCACCGGCGATGATGTTGAGAGAACCGATGACCAGGAGGAGGGCGAGCGCCGGAAAAGCCACGGCCCACCATTGGCCCCGGATGAGCATGCTCACGCCGTCGTCGATCATCGCGCCCCAGCTTGGCTGGGGCGGTTTGACCCCGACGCCGAGGAAGTTCAAGGCGGCAATCGTGCTCAGGGCGCCGGCAGTGGTCAGCGTGGCCTGCACGAGGATCACACCGTAGGCGTTCCTGAAGATGTGGTTGAAGGCCACGCGGATTGGCGAGCATCCGATGGCCACCGCCGCCTCGACGTACCTCGATGAGCGGAGCGAAATCGCCGCCGCACGGGACAAGCGTACGAAGCGCGGAGCCGCAACCAGGGCGATGGCGAGGATGACATCGGTGGCACCGCCGCCCATGAGCTGGATGGACACCACGGCTATCACGATGATGGGGAGGGCGGCGAAGGCATCGACTACGCGCATGATCGCCTCGCCGGCCACGCCGGTGGTAGCGAAGAGGCCCAAGGGAACGCCGATGACAAGGGCAATGGCCGTCGCCGCGAGGGATATGGGAAGGTCGAGCCTCGCCGATTCAATCGTCCGGGAGAACACATCCATGCCGTTGCCGTCCGTGCCGAACCAATGAACGGAGTTGGGGGCCAGGGCCATGGATTCTACGTCCGGCTGGAGGGGGTTTTGGGGAAGGTGGAGAAAAATCGCCGCGAGCGGGAGTCCCACAATGAAGGCGGCGGCGACGACGGCAAGGACCGCCCCTGATCGCTTGTACGCCCAGGCCCTGCCTTGCTTGGCCCAGCCCGACGCACGTCCGCCCAGGGACCTCACTGGAGTCCGGGACTCGGCTGTCGTAGTTTCACTCAATTGGCACTCGATCCGGTTGACGGGTGTAGGTGAAAGCCTTCTTTTGACTGGCGCATGCGGGGCTCCAGCCACTCGACATCCTGCCGAGAATTTGCATATCGAAGTTTCATCACTTTATTGAAGTCTATGATTGTGTGTCAATGGTCACTGTTGACAGGACCATCAAGCGTCTTCATTATGGTGACAACACCAACAGTAAGATGAAGACGGATGTCAACCTTGGTGTGAAGCCGAGCCCTGATCTGTTTTCCGAAGACGATTTGGAGACAACAATGACCAATCTGAGTAAATCGGCAACTGTGACCGACACCAAAGAGCCCGCATTCGAGCCCAGCGTTCGCTACCTGCTCCGTGACGGTGAACTGGTGGAATACGCGGATGCCAAGCTCCATGTCCTGAGCACCACGTTGAAGTACGGCGTCGGCGTCTTCGAAGGGTTCCGCGCCTACTGGAGCGATGAGGACCAGCAGCTCTACGCCTTCCGGGTGGCCGACCACATGCGCCGCTTGATTGACTCGATGCGGGTGGTGGAAATCGACGGGCCGCGCGACATCGGCGTCTTGAGTGAACAATTGCTCGGCCTGGTGCGGGCGAACGAGCTACGCGGGAACCTCCACATGCGCGCACAAGTATTCGTCGACTCGAGCGACGGCAAGCCGGAGGACACCGGCCCTGTCTCCGTATTCATGGCGGCCATCCCCATGGGCAACTATTTCGGTGCCAGCGGACTTGACGTGCAGATCAGCAGTTGGGCCCGCTTGTCCGACCGCTCCATGCCGCCCCGCGTCAAATCGATCGCCAACTACCAAAACGGGCGCCTTGCCATGCTGGAGGCCCGGCGCAACGGGTACGACGCAGCCCTTCTGCTGACCGAGGACGGTCACGTTGCCGAAGGTGCCGGCTACAACGTGTTCATGGTCCGCCAGGGCCGGTTGTGCACTCCCCCGGCAACGGACAGCATCCTGGAGGGGATCACCCGGGACAGCGTCCTGCATCTGGCACGCAACGTCCTCGGCGTCGAGGTCGACATCCGCCCGATCGACCGCACGGAACTCTACTCGGCCGACGAAATCTTCGTGTGCGGCAGCGCCGCCGAAATCAACCACGTTTCTTCCGTGGACCGCACGCCCATCGGCGACGGTACTGCGGGTGAACTCACCCGCCAGCTGCAGCACGCGTACCGGCAGGCGGTCGTCGGACGGGTCGCCGCCGATCAACAGTGGGCACAGCCCGTCTACCCCACCGCATAGCTTCACCCCGCCGACTCAAACGAAAGGGGCAGCATGCTGAACATGCTCCACGCAAGCCATGAATCGGCGTCGGGATCCTTTGACCGCGACGCCGCCCCCGTGATCGAAGTAAGCCAGGGCGAGCAGTTCTCCCTCGGCGCCCGGAGCCTACTGACAGGCGGCCTGTTCGAAAGCACCGGGGAGTACGAGAAGTTGTCGATCCCCGTGACCGGGCCGGTGGCAGTGCGCGGCACCAATCCCGGGGACACGCTCCGTATTGACGTCCACGAGATCCGGATAGCGGACCGGGGCGCCATGGTGACGCTCCCCGGGCGCGGCGGTTTCACCGGCGGACTGGGGCGGTCCGGCCGGGTGGTCGACATTGTGGACGGGAGCGTCCGGTTCGACGACGACATCCGGATTCCCATCCGGCCCATGATCGGGAAAATCGGCGTGGCACCGGCCGATGGGAATCCCAACTCCAGCACCGTCGGGTCGCACGGCGGCAACATGGACTGCAAGGACGTCACCGCCGGTTCCGCCGTCATCCTGCCCGTGCAGAGCGCGAACGCCTTGCTCTACGCCGGCGACCTTCATGCGGTACAGGGCGACGGCGAGTGCTCCCTTACCGCCGTCGAGGTCGAGGGCAGCGTTGTCCTCTCCTGCCACGTCTTGCCCGGGGTCACCGTCAAACGGCCGGTGGTCTTGTCCGGGGGTTCCGTCATCACGATCGGCGACGGCGAGACGCTCGACGACGCCGCGCGGCTGGCGCTCGACGACATGCTCGAACTCCTGCAGGCGGACCGGAAGTGGACCCGCGAGAAGACAGCGATGCTAATGAGCGCGGCCGCAGACGTTTCCGTGTCCCAGCTCGTCAACGCCCGTGCCTCGGTCAAAGTCTCCCTTGCCGCCCGCTACTTCACCTCCGCACCGTTTTCCCTTGAACCTCACCAACACTGAACCGTCACCAACACTGAAAGGCGCGACCCCCTGATGCTTGATCTCGTTCTCACCAACGGCTTGGTCGTTACCCCGTCTGGCGCCAAAACCCTGGACATCGGCATCGCGGGAGGCAAAATTGTGTCCCTCCGCGAGACCGGCCTCGGACACACGGAGGAAGCAACACGTACGGTCGATCTCCGCGGCCAATTGGTTGTCCCCGGCGGCGTAGACCCGCATGTCCACACCAATTCCGTCCTTCCGACGGCGGCCGAAAGCGGAATCAAGTGTTTTGGCCCCGACCGGGTGAGCGAGGGCGCCATCTATGGCGGCACCACCACGCTGGTGGACTTCGCGCATTGGCAACCCGGCGATGAGCTCTCGGAGTCCTTTGCCCGCAAATCGGCCGAGTGGGCCGGGTCAAGCTACACCGACTACGCCTTGCACGGCACGTTCAAGGAACCGGAGATTCCATTCGAGGTACTCGAGCAGATTCCCGACGCCGTCGCGGCCGGCCATGGCAGCTACAAGGTCTGGATGACCAACACCACCCCGACGCGCCCCAAGCAGAAGACAGACCTCGGCAACATGTGGGGGCTCATGCAACAAACAGCCCAGGCCGGGGCAATGCTCGCGGTGCACGCCGAGGACGACGACATTGTCATGTACGCCTACAAGCAATTGCAGCGCGAAGGCAGGATCGGGCTGGAGAACATGCACCACGCCCACAACAACCTCTCGGAAAAGTTGTCCTTCCAGCGGGTCATCACCCTCGCGGAGCACGTTGGTGCGCCCATCTACCTCATGCACGTCAGCGCCCGCGAAGGCGTGGACGCCATCCGCGAGGCACGCGGGCGCGGCCAAGCGGTGTACGGCGAGATCCTCCCGCACTACGCGTACTTCACGGCGGAAGACTACAAACAGAAGAACGGCGCGATTTATCACACCTACCCGTCCTTGAAGTCGGAAACGGACCGCGACTCCATGTGGGAATCGTTGCTCGAAGGCTCACTCAGCACCCTGGCAACCGACGGCGTGTGCACCGACCTTGAGGTGAAGACCCGCGGCAAGACCATTCTTGACGCCACGGGCGGTCATGCCGGCGTCGAAATGCGCATGGCCGTCGCGTACACCGAAGGGGTGGCCAAACGCGGTCTTGACCTGACCCGCTTTGTTGACATCACCTCGGCCAACGCGGCGAAGATCCTCGGCCTGTACCCGCAGAAGGGCGTGATCGCGGTGGGCAGCGACGCCGATCTGGCGGTCCTGGACACCACAGTGAAGAAAGCCATCCATGCCGAGGACCTGCACGAAGCCGACTACACCCCGTGGGACGGCTACGAGGTGGCGGCGTGGCCGAGCATGACGGTCCTGCGCGGGCAGGTCATGGTTGAAAACCGGGAATTGAAGGCAGAAGCCGGTGGCTCGCTGCTCAAGCAGCATGTCTCGAGCGACGTCCGGAACCGGCCGGCCTGCTGACAAGCAGCCCCCGACGGCGGCGGCTCACTTGGGCCCCCCCC